>JAEEUA010000092.1 GCA_016286775.1 Bacteroidales bacterium | reverse complement strand
CGGCGATGAAGAGCATTTCGAGGCAGATATAGCCCTTATAACAAAGCAATAAATGAAATTTAGAATACATGGAAGAATTGAGTGAAACATTGAAACAGCAGGTCATTGATGCCTTGAACCTCGAGGATCTGACACCTGGCGATATCGACGTCGATGCACCTCTCTTTGGAGAAGGTCTGGGCCTCGACTCCATCGATGCCCTTGAGCTTATCATGATCCTGGAAAAGGACTATGGCATCAAGCTGCAGTCTCCTGCCGAAGGCAAGGAGATATTCAAGTCCATCCGTACGATGGCCGAGTACATCCAGGCACATCGCACCAAATAGATCTCATCACGAATTATCGAATGAAAGAATTTAATAAACGCTACAGAAATCAGATTAAACGGATTATCTGCTTGTTCCGACTAAATAAAATCTGATAAATCCGTTAAATCAGTAGCGCAAAAAAATAATTCTCAAATTCTCTAATTCGTGATAAAAAGAAAAAAGAATTCATGACAAGACCCGTCATCACTGGCTACGGCGTCGTGAGTGCCATCGGTGTCGGCAAAGAGCAGACACTCGATGCGCTTCGTCATCATCGTTCAGGTTTTGCCCCGGTGCAGTACCTTGACACGGTGCATCGTGATATGCTGGTGGGGGAGGTAAAGCTTTCGTTCGACGAATTGATGTCGCGAGTGGGTGTCCCTTCGGATGCTGAAGCTCCTCAAAGCCGAACGGCACTCATCGGACGTCTGGCCTTGCGCGAAGCGCTTGAACAGGCTGGACTCAATAGCCCCGACGATTATGCCTCGATGGCCCTGCTTTCGGGCACTACGGTGGGTGGCATGGACCGAACGGAGATCGAAGCTTCGGTGAATGCTGACGGCGAGATTGTTCATTACAACTACGATTGTGGCACTTCTACGCTGGATATTGCCCGAGGGTTTGGCAAGTTCGCATTCGTCGATACCCTATCCACAGCCTGTTCTTCGGCAGCAAATGCCATCGGGCTGGGAGCTGATCTGGTGCGGCTCGGCGTCTTTGAGCAAGTCATTGTCGGAGGAAGTGAGGGACTATCGCGTCTTCATCTTAATGGTTTCAATACGCTGATGATCCTCGACCAGCAGCCTTGTCGTCCGTTCGATGCCCATCGCAATGGCATCAATCTGGGCGAGGGCGCTGCTTATCTTGTCCTCGAAACAGAATCGTCAGCATTGAAGCGAGGGGTGCGTCCATTGGCTGTCCTGAGCGGCTTTGGCAACGCTTGTGATGCCTATCATCAGACGGCTTCTTCTCCTGAGGGTGAAGGCGCTGTTCTTGCCATGCAGAAGGCTCTTGCGGATGCGAGATTGCATGCCTCGGACATAACTTACGTCAATTGTCATGGCACAGGAACGCCGAATAATGATGTGAGTGAGCTGACGGCCTTGCATCGGGTTTTCGGCGAAAAGCTTCCGCCCTTCAGCAGCACGAAGGGTTTCACTGGACATACCACTTCGGCCAGTGGGAGTATCGAAGCAGCTTTCTGTCTGCTGGCCATGGAGCATGGTTTCCTGCCTGTCAATCTGAATTTCAAGGATGCCATCGATCGGGATTATCCTGTTGTGGAGGATCGGGTGTTGGAGAAAAGTAAGAAGCCGCGCCACCTGCTGTGCAATGCCTTTGCCTTTGGAGGCAACGACAGTTCGCTGATCTTGTCGGATTATTTGGGGTCTTCTGAGTATTCGGATTACTCGGATTATTCGGAGAATTCCGATTCCTCTGAATCATTGGTGTCGTCCAAGTCTTTGGAACCTGTTCGCTCCATCTATCTCATTGCCAAGACGGAGCTTGACCCCGATGCTGACCCGAACTTCCGCGATTATCTTGCTCCACTCGAATCACGTCGAATGGACAAGCTGCTGAAACGAACCGTTGCCTGCTCCTTGCAGACTTTGCGTCAGGTGCCCGGCATCATCCCCGATGCCATCATCACGGCAACTGTCTGGGGAAGCGCCATCTCTGCCATAGCCTTCTTCTACGATATGATGCGTCAGGGCGAGTCGTTCTTGAAGCCGACCCTTTTCATGCAATCGACGCATAATACGATGAGTTCGCTCATTGCCATCCAGACGCACAATCATGGCTACAACAATACGCATTCCCAACTCGACGATTCGCTGAACCATGCCCTGCTGGATGCATGGCTTCAGATGCAGTCGGGTAAGGTCAAGAGTGCGTTGGTCGGCATCCATGACAGCATCCCTGCTTTCGACAACCGCAGCTTCCTCCTTGTCACGGCCGATGCTCTCCCTCCCGATTGTCATCCCCTTGCCGAACTCGTCATGAATTCTTCATCACGAATTATCGAATTAAAAAATTTGAATAACGCTACGGATTCATCAGATTAACCGGATTATCTGCTCGACTGAACCCAAAAGAAATCTGTTAAATCCGTTAAATCCGTAGCACAAAAATAATAATTCTCAAATTCTCTAATTCGTGATAAGAAAGAAAAATAATTCGTGATAAAAAAAGAAAAATGCCGCTACTGATCCTGTCGATAATTCAAGCCGCCCTGCTCGCCGCTGGCCAGGTCTTGCTCAAACTCGCGCTGCGAGCAGCAGGGACGTTCAACTGGAGCGTTGGCTTCTTTGTGAGCCAGCTGACCAACTGGTGGTGGCTGGCCTGTGGCTTGAGCTTTTGTGGAGCGGGTATTCTTTGGATGTATATCCTGCGTAACTATCCCTTCAGCCAGGCCTATCCCTTGTCGTCGTTGGCTTACGTTTTCGGCATGATGGCAGCCCTTTGGATTTTCGATGAGCATATCTCAATCACAGCTTGGATTGGTGTGCTGCTTATTATGGCTGGCTGCTATCTTGTTTCGCGGTAGCGGATTCCAATAACAATGACCTGTCCCACGATGCTGAATCATACATTATATACGGTTATAGAGTCTCCCGCACCTTCTGAAGAGGGTGGTGGGGATGCGGTTTTTCGTATCGAGCTCCTTCCGGAAAGTGTGATTTACCAGGCTCATTTCCCGGGTCGCCCCATCACACCGGGCGCTTGCATGATTCAGATTGTCCAGGAACTGGCACAGATGTATTTCGGCAATCCTTCCCTGCAGGTGAAGCACATCACCAACCTGAAGTTCCTTGCCCTGCTCGAACCGCAACATCATCCTCGTGTAAGTGTCATGCTGAACGGAACTCCGGCTCATCTCAAGGCAGAAATCCGAGACGATGAACTGCTTTTTGCTCGATTGTTGCTGGAGCTGTCCTCTTGAATCAGTCCAATCCTTTATCTCCGATGCGCTACGTTGTTCTTGTTCCCACATACAACAATGCGGCAACGCTCCAGACGGTCCTCGACCGCCTGCAACCCTACACGTCCGACATCCTGGTGGTGAATGATGGTTCGACGGATCGCACAATGGAGATCCTGCAGCAATACCCACACCCCGTTCAAGTCATCTCGTACGAAAAGAACCGAGGCAAAGGTCATGCGCTGGTAACAGGTTTTCGCAAGGCATTGTCCTTGGGATACGATTATGCCATCACGATTGACAGCGATGGACAGCATTACCCCGAGGATCTGCCCTTGTTCCTCAAGAAGATGAAGGAACTGGACGAACCTGCCATCATCGTTGGCAAAAGGGTGCTGGAACATGAGAACAAGTCGAAGGGAGCCATCTTCGCCACGCGCCTCGCCAACTTCTGGTTCGCTTTCCAGACATGGCAACACCTTCCAGACACCCAGAGCGGCTATCGCCTTTATCCTCTGCATCATCTGCATGGGTTGAACCTTGTCACATCCCGTTATGAGGCAGAACTCGAATTGCTGGTATTTGCAGCCTGGCACGGGGTACGGATCGAAACGGTTCCGATTCGTGTATATTATCCACCCAAGGAGGATCGCATCTCGCATTTCCGCCCGGGTTGGGATTTCGTCCGGATCTTCGCCTTGAATACAATCTTGTTCTTCGTGAGCATGCTTTATGGTTGGTGGTCGATGCTGTTCCATCGAAGAAAAGGCAGATAATATTAGATATAGCTATAATTGATTAGCGTAATTTGTGATATTTACATTGCAAATTACGCTATTTTGCGTATCTTTGAAAGAAAAAATGAAGAAAAACTCAAATAATTTTTGAAATATCTAAAATTAGATTGTATATTTGCAGTGAAAATAAGAAATAACCAATATTAAAACCCTTACAATTATGGAAAAGACCGAAACACGAAACACATTGTTCAACTACTTTGGTGAACATGATCTCCTGAAGGTGAAGAAAACTGTATTCTTCTGTCCGTACGACGTTCCGGAGTCCATCTTCAAATCGATTCACCAGTGGATCCGATCGCTCAACCCTGAAACGGACTGTATCGTCTGCGGAAATTCTACGGGAATCGAACGCTATACGCTCCGACTTCTGCTTCGCAAGAAGTTCCCGGTGATTCTTCCTTTGGCCACAGTTATCCCCCAGTGCCTCGAGGAACTGAACCTTGGGTGGAAGATGACTGACACGGAAACCATGGAGCTGCTCGATGAAGCTCTGACCGAGCACAGGCTGCTGATGGTGGCTTCGACCGAAAATGTTTCGGTATCCACACCCACCAAGCGAACCATCCTCCTTCGCAACTACTGGATGCGCTGGGTTGGCAATCACTTTGTGCTGGGCTGCAGGAACGGATACTTCGAACACTTGCTTTGGAAACATGATGTGGAGGTGCTCAACCGGAACGAGGTGAAGGAAAAGAAGCCGGAGCCCGTACTTTCGGAGGTTTGTGATGACGAATATGATTACCTTTTAGCTGTATAAAGACAATGAATGCAAATGAAATGAATGAGATCGAGATTCTGCAGAAGATTGGTGCTCGAATGCGTGAAATCCGTTTGGAGCAGAACATGAAGCAGAAGGAACTGGCCGAAAAGAGCGGCCTCTCGATGTTCTCCATCAGTCAGATGGAAACGGGACACAATACTTCGGTACAAAGTCTGGTGCAGGTGCTCAAGGCCCTCAATCGCCTCGATATGATCGAGCCATTCCTCAAGGAGAAGGAAATCGATGCGGCTGCGTTGGCTCGGTTTATCCAGTCGCAGCAGTCACAGCGCAAGCGTGTTTCCCGAAGTGTAGCCGATAGTGAAACCCCTTCGGTCGGAGAGGGGTTTCAACAACCTGCTGTAAAGCCTTATTTCACCGACGAGTACATGGAATCTCCGCTATCGATGGTCGCTGACGATTCCGATGAATAAATACCCAATTAATTCTCGAACTTATGAACACGATTACCATAAAGAACCAGACATTGAGCTACTTGGGTGATGCCTCGATGCTGCTATGCCCTCTGACAACATTCCTATGCTCGCATCGTGTGCCCGAAGGTGTATCGAATGTCATTCGTCAGTGGGTAGAAGGTCTTGACACGGCCAACACGTGTGTAGTCTGCGGCAATCTGACGGGTGAAGAACGCTATGTTCGCCGTCTGCTCGTTGAACGTGGTATCCCGGTAGTGCTGGCTTTGGCTAATGCCATCCCGGAGAATCTGGCTGAACTGCGGCTCGACAGTCGTGAACTGGAAGCTTTGAATACGGGACACATGGTCGTCATTTCGCCCATCGTCGATGCAACTATAAAGGATGCATCGGGCAAGACGTCGGCCGCTCGCAACCAGCTGATGATTTCCATTGCGACGCAGATTGTGGTGGGTTTCATGGCAGAGAATGGCAACCTGGCCCGTCAGCTTTTGGGATTCAGAAACGTCCGAGTGCTTCAGAACGATGGACAGAACGAGGTGCGTGAACCCGATGCAAAGAAAGCCCAGGATAATGCCCATCGGATGGGATGGGCCATCTATCGCAGATTGAAGGAGGGACGCCCTGTTGCCCCAACCGGCAGCGAGACTTCGGAAATATCCGATGAGGCTACCGGAACCTCCGAGGATGCACCTTTGGATGTCGCAGCGGGTTCCTCGACTGAGGATCTCATGCCCTGGGAAGTGGCTTCTCATTCGACTTCCGATTCGTCGCAGACCGATCCTGTATCTTCGCTCGAGATGCGCCAGCTTCTGGCACAATACCTGAAGATGAACGACATCGAAAAGCCCTCTCTGCTCCATTCCCTGGTGCTTTTCCAGGTGGTCAAATATTATTCCCATTTCCCGGATTTCAATTTTACGGCCTTTTTCCGCCTTTGGGGACCGGAAAACCTGAGGCAGGAGGACTGGAAGGCTACCAAGGTCAATGAGGTCTGGCTCCCATCGCTGGCCGACAGGGTAATGAGCCGCCTCTTCAAGGCATTGCCCAGCAGATTCCATGAACCGGTGAACGCCGACGAACGGTTTGATCCGCAACTTGCCCATACGCTTCTCGACGAGGCGCTCCAGCGAGCACGTAAACCCAACAAGCGTCTATATCAGAGAGCCTTGAATCTTGCCTACTTCGAGCGCGACAGCGAAGCGATTTCGCGGTATCGTGAGCTATTGGGCAAGGATGCCAAATAACTATCGGAAAGAAAGCATGCCCCATGCTGGAACCAGATGAGGCATGCTTTCTTAATGAAGTGTCTATAAAATACAGTTAACCAAGTCTTTCCAGAAGGGCTTCGCGGTAGCTTCCACCGATCGGTATCTTCTGTCCTGCTACGGTGACGGAAAGCTGTTCAATCTCGGAAATATTTGCGATGGAAACGATATAGCTCTTATGCACCCTCACGAACTTGTCCTTGGGCAATTGTTCTTCGAGCGACTTGAGGCTATAGAGCGCCGTGATGCGCTTGGCTTTCGTGTAGAATGATACGTATTCATGCTGTCCTTCGATGTATAACAGGTCGTCGAAGTTGATCTTATAGAGCTTGTAGTCAGCCTTGACCATGAGGTAGTTGGGCTCGGAAGGCTTTGATGGTTCAGAAGCTTTAGGGGTGTCGGAACCCGACGTGTCATTATTGTGCTTCATGCCGACCGCGTCGGATGCCGAAACCGATTCGACGCCCCTCAGCTTGGCAAAGGCCTTTTCGATGGCTTGCAGAAAGCGGGGGAGGGCGATGGGCTTGAGCAAATAATCGACGGCTGCAACTTCGTAGCTTTCGAGTGCATATTCGCTGTAGGCTGTGGTGAAGATGACGACAGGGATGTTCTTGAGGGTGCGAGCCAACTCGACGCCATTGAGGTCGGGCATATGGATATCAAGCAACAGGATATCGACGTGATGTTCCTTGCAGAAACTGTAGGCTTCGAAGGCATTCTGTGCAGTGCCTGCCAGTTCGAGGTCGGGCACCTTGTTTACGTAGTCCTGCAGCAGCTTGCGGGCCAGGAATTCGTCGTCAACGATGAGAACTTTGTACATAGAGAGGAATGGTTTTTGGGGAATGTCGAATTATTCGGAGTTCTCGGATGGCTCGGAGTATTCGGATAACTCGGAGTATTCAGATATGTAGAATGGTCTTGTAGTGGGAATTGTCTTCAATGACCTTCAGCGAGCATTTGTCACCGAAGAGGACGGCGAGGCGCTGCTGAACATTCATCAGGCCGATGCCAGTGCGTTCCTCGTCCTGGCGGCCGATGATGGCCGACTGACGCGAGAAGTTGGTGGATGCGGGCTTGGAGTTGTCGCAGGTGACGAGCAGGCCCGAATCGTTTTGTCGGATAGAGATGTGCACCCAGGCCTTAGGATCGTCGATGAGGCGACTGTGCTTGAAGCAGTTCTCGATGATGGGCTGCAGTAGCATGGGCGGGATGGTGTAGCTGGGGTCGGCAATTTGTACGTCGAAGGTGAGGTCGGGCGTTCTTTCCATTCGTATGCGCTGGAAGTCGATGTAATTCTGTATGTACTTCACCTCCTTGGTCAGCGGCACCGAGTCGGCACGGCAGTCATCAATCACGTAGCGTAGCATTTCGGAGAGCTTCAGCACCGAAGAAGGAGCCTTCTCGTCCTGCATCATGGTGAGGGCATAGATGCAGTTGAGGGCGTTGAAGAGGAAGTGCGGGTTGATCTGGGCACGCAGGTATTTCAACTGCTCCTGCATCTGTTGTTCGCGGAACATGGCGGCCTGCCGCTTGCGTTCGTCGATGAGGAAGTTGATGGAGGTGGCTGCGGTGGTGAGGATGAGCAGGATGGAGTACTTGATGTGGAGCAGATAGTATGGAATGCGCTCGGCTTCGGGCGGCAGGACATCGTTGGGGCCGGAGAAGTGCTGGTGGATATAGACGTCGAAACGCGAGCCGAGGGGCATGAGCACAATCAGCATGAGGAGGGTGAGCAGGAAGAAACCGATCTTGCTGCGATGGAGCATGCGGGGGAGGAGCAGGTAGTTGAGGATTGCCCAGCAGACCAGCATGGGGAGAATGGTAGCGGTAGCGTTGCGTATGGCTTCGGCCCATCCGAAGGTGCGGACGAGGAGCAGGGTCATGACGAGATAGATGAGCAGCCAGATGACGGGCTTGTCGTACTGCCCGAGGAACGCCAATATGCTGTTGCGGGCAGTGGTCTTTTCGGTTTGCATAGTTTGGGTTTTGATGGGTGCAAAGATAGCTTTTCGGGATGATAAAAACAAGCAAAAGCAATGAAATAATTGTTATAATTCGTTAAATATGTCTGTTTGTTCGAAATTTGGTGATTTGTGATTGGTCTTTGGTGAATCAGATTTGTTCAATTATATTATAATGTGTATCTTTGCAGGCAGTTTTTATTAGAAAGCTAAAATATCAAAATGAAGAATAGTATGAAGAAAGTATTTATTGTACTCGGTGTCCTGCTGGCTGCCGTACTCATGATGCCCCAACAGGCATCGGCACAGGAACAGAAGGATACAGTGTCGCTCGACTTGGACAAGATTCTTGAAATTGCCCTTTCCGACAATCCCGATATTCAGGTTGCCGACCGGACAATCCAGATCCAGAAGTATGCCAAGAAGGAGACCATCGCAGGTCTTTTCCCAAAGGTTGACCTGACTGCACAGGGCGTCAAGAACCTCAAGGTGGCTACGATGGTCATGAACATGGGTGGCCAGACCATCACCGTCCGCATGGGCCAGCCTTACAACTATCAGGCCTCTGCACAAGCAGCGCTGCCTTTGTTCGCTCCTCAGCTGTGGAAGAGCATTTCGATCAATGAGGAACAGGTAAATCTCGCCCTTGAACAGGCTCGTGAGAGCAAGATCAACACCATTGCTTCGGTCAAGAATGCATACTACAGCCTCCTGCTGGCTCGCGAAAGCTACGAGGCGCTGATGGCCGGCTACAAGACTGCACAGCGCAACGTGGAGGACACGAAGAAGAGCTTTGAGCAGGGCCTTGTGAGCGAATACGACAAGCTGACCGCCGACGTGCAGCTTGCTGGTATCCAGCCCAACCTCCTGGCTGCCCAGAATGGCATCAAGCTGGCCGAGATGCAGCTCAAGGTGCTCATGGGTATCGATGTCGATGAACCGATCAAGTTCGCCGGCCGACTGGAAGATTACGAGGAAGGCCTTTTCGCCGACCTGATGAACCTGAAGGCCGACACTGACCTTAGTGACAATCCAGCCATTCGTCAGTTGGACTACAATGCCCGTATTCTCCGCTTGAGCGAGAAGATCAACAAGCTTGGATACCTGCCGACTCTTGCCATCGCCCTCACGGGTGGATATACCGCCATGCCCCAGGAGTTCAATCCGTTCAAGGCTACGTACTTCGGAAGTTCGACATTGGCATTGAGCTTCTCGTGGACCATCTTTGATGGCCTGGCCAAATACATGAAGACCAAGCAGAACCGTCTGACCATCGAGAACCTTGAGATTCAGCGCGAGAATGCTTTACGCCAGCTTGAACTCAGTGTTGCTGCCAGCCTCAACAGCATCGAGACCGCAGCCGAACAGGTAGTGAGCAACAAGGAGAACGTCTATGCCGCCGAGCGTGCCTTCATGATTTCCGAGAAACGCTACGAGGTAGGCTCAGGCACCCAGCTCGAACGCAACAGCAGCGAGTCGAACCTACTCCAGGCCCGTCTCCAGTATGTTCAATCCATCTACGACTTCCTCAGCAACCGAGCCACGCTCGAAAAGACTTTGGGCAAGGTAGTCATGGGTGAGTGAGCATTTTCCTGATCACGAATTAGAATTAGTAAATTAATGAAATATAGAAATATGAAGAAATTTGCAATCATGGCATCCATGGCAGCGTTGGTGCTCACCACGTCCTGCATGAAGTCAAAAGAGACACAGACCACCTTTAGAACCAACGAGCAGCTTGAAGCAGTGAACGTCAAGGTGCAGAAGGTTCAGTCGCGTGAGGTGGACCAGATTCAGGAGTTCACAGCTACGGTCGAGGCCGATGTTGTCAACAACATTGCTCCCCAGACTCCTGTACGTATTCGTCGCATCAACGTTGAAGTTGGCGACCGAGTAGGCAAGGGACAGACCCTCGTCATCCTCGATGACAATAGTCTGGCACAGGCCAAGATTCAGCTCGACCGTGCTGAACTCGAGTTCAGCCGCTACGATGAGCTCTACAAGGTCGGAGGCATTTCGAAGAGCGCCTGGGATACACAGAAGGCTCAGGTAGATCAGCAGCGTCGTGCCTACGCCAACCTCGAGGAGAACGCTCGGCTTGTCAGCCCTATCAGTGGCGTGGTAACCGCCCGCAACTACGACAACGGCGACCTTTACAATGGCCAGCAGCCAGTCCTTGTTGTCCAGAAGGTCAATCCCGTGAAGCTTGTCCTCAATGTCAGCGAGACCTATTTCCGCAACATGAAAGTGGGTATGCCAATCAGCGACATTTCGCTCGATGCCTATCCAGGTGAGACCTTCACGGGCAAGGTTTCGATCATCTACCCAACGGTTGATTCCAACACCCGTACGTTCCCCGTTGAGGTGATCATCTCCAATCCTAACCAGCGCGTGCGTCCCGGCATGTTTGCCCGCGTGACCCTCAACTTTGGTTCGTCGAACAGCGTGATGGTGCCCGATCAGGCCATCTGCAAGCAAACTGGCTCGGGCGAGCGTTTCGTCTATGTGGTCAATCCTGACAGTACCGTGACGCATAAGACCATCGATCTGGGTCGCCGCGAGGGTGCCGAGTATGTAGTCAATTCGGGTGTCGAATCGGGTGCAACCGTCGTTGTCTTCGGACAGACCCTGCTTACCGATGGAAGGAAGATTCATGTGCTCAATTAATTAATTAAGGGATTCTAAGGGATACTAAGGGATTCTTAGGGATATTAAGGGACAAATGTTTTACATGTCTCGTTTTGACGAAGGTAACGTCCTTTTTACTCCCCTTTTACTCCTCTTTTACTCCCCATTAACTACATAACGAATCATGACACTATACGAAGGAGCGGTTAGAAGACCGATTATGACCACGCTGGTGTTCATCGCCATTGCGATCTTTGGTCTCTTCTCCCTGAGCAAATTGCCTATCGATCTCATGCCAGATATCGATACCAATATGATTATGGTGATGGAGACCTATCCGGGCGCCAGCGCTGAGGATATTGAGAACAACGTTACCCGACCTCTTGAGAATACTCTCAACTCGGTGAACTATCTGAAGCATATCACCTCGCAATCGCAGGAGAATTATGCAATGATTACCCTGGAGTTTGAGTATGGCTACGACATCGACGCGCTGACCAACGATGTGCGCGACAAGCTCGATATGGTGAGCTCGGCGCTGCCCGATGGTGCAGGTACGCCTATCATCTTCAAGTTCTCGACCGACATGATCCCGATCCTGGTGCTGAGTGCCCAGGCCAGGGAGAGTACCCCTGCACTCTACAAGATTCTCGACGACCAGGTAGCCAACCCACTGGCACGTATTGCCGGTGTAGGTTCGGTGTCGGTGTCGGGTGCTGCCGAGCGTACGATTTACGTCTATTGCGACCCCAACAAGCTGGAGGCCTACGGACTGACAATCAACGGCATTGCCGGCGTTATCAGCGCCGAGAATGTGAATGTGCCGGGCGGTTCGTTCGACACGGGCAACAACGCCTACACGCTGCGTGTGGAGGGCGAGTTTGACGACCCACAGGAGATGCTCGACCTCGTGGTAGGGCACAAGGGCGACCAGCTCGTCTATCTGCGCGACGTGGCTGAGGTGAAAGACGGCCTGCAGGAGCGTTCGCAGAAGGTAACCACGTTCTTCACCAACGATAGCGACCCACGCGGCTACTCGGGCGAACAGGGCGCGATGATCATCGTGCAGAAGCAGTCGGGTGCCAACTCGGTGGCTATCTCGGAGAAGGTGCTCGCCATGCTGCCACAGATCCAGAAGACATTGCCTTCGGACGTCACGCTGGGTGTGATCGTGAACACTTCGGAGAACATCTACGCTACCATCGGTTCGCTGGAGGAGATCATCGTCTATGCCATGCTCTTCGTGGCACTGGTGTGCTTCCTCTTCCTGGGACGCTGGCGTGCAGTAGTCGTGATCGTGCTCACCATCCCGCTTTCGCTGGTGGCTTCGTTCATCTATCTGGCTGTGGTGGGATCGTCGATCAACATGATTTCGCTGTCGTGTCTTTCGATCGCCATCGGCAACGTGGTGGATGATGCCATCGTGGTGCTCGAGAACGTGACCAACCACATCGAACGAGGTTCGGATCCCAAGCA
>JAEEUA010000319.1 GCA_016286775.1 Bacteroidales bacterium | reverse complement strand
AAATTGACCTATAAACGCTTTCCGAAGGGTGTTTTTTTCCACTTTTTTTTGGCGATTTAACCAAAAATGTATATCTTTGCGTCCGTTATTTTCCTTTTTAAATAAATAAGTCATTCTGTGACCTCATTACATTCTCATCCTAAACCAGGCCTGGTCCTGTACAAGTGGTACATCAACCTCATCAACCGTACGCTGATGATTCGTCATCGTTATACGGTTGGTCAGGAAAATATTCCCGCGAAAGGGGAGAAGTACTTCATTGCTTGTAATCACCAGAATGCAGCCAACGATGCCATCAATATTGCCTTTGCCTATCCTGTCGATTATCTGCAGCATTTTGTGGTGCGTGCCAACGTCTTTTCGCTTAATCCTGCCATCACATCTTTCCTCTCGTGGCTGGGCCTGATGCCCGCATTCCGCATGGGATGGGAAGGAGGCGAAGCACTTGAAGAAAATTTTAGGCTGTTCGATCGTCTTGCCGTTCGCATCAATCAGGGACGCAACGTGCTGGTGTTCCCCGAATCGGGCCATACGCAGGGCCATTACCTCGATCCGTTCTCGACAGGTCTTGTCCGCATGGCATTCCACACCGCCAAGTACAACGACTGGAAGGAGGACATCAAGATTCTGCCCACGGCTCATCATTACAGCGACTACCACGACGCTCAATATGACTTCCTGTGGATGGTTGGCGAACCCATCTCGCTGCAGCCTTACTATGCCGAATTCCAGGAGCATCCCTATCGCGTGATGCGCGAAGTGACGCGCAGGATGCGCACGGCCATCCAGAGCATGATGCTCGATGAGGGTCTGGACAATTATGCCGAGAAGGACTTCCTGCGCCGTTCGGCACTCAATCCTGCCACAATGAAGAACCTGCCCCTGCCCGAGAAGTTGGCCGAGGACAAGGTCTATGTGGAACAGCTCAAGCCCCTGATGGACAACGAGGAACTGGTCGAGCAGATTGACGAGCTGATGGAGCGCGAAGAGAAGCTGGGCATCCGCGATACGATGATGGCTGCACCTCCCTCATGGGCAGGCACATTGGTTGGAGGCCTTCTGGTGCTTGCCTTGCTGCCGCTTTGGATTGTGAGCCTTTGGCCCCACATCATCTGCTACTGGGCACCACTGGCTTTGCTCAAGGAGGACAAGATGTTCACCAATTCCTATCGACTCATCCTTTCCATCGTCGTCCTCTATCCGCTCTTCGCCCTCATCACCTTGCTCATGATGGGTCTGGGCTTTGGAATGTGGTGGCAGGCCCTCGTCTGGATTCTGCTGTGGATTCCCATCGGCAAGTTCTGCTGGTGGTATTCGCAGCGTGCCCACAATGTCATCCGCGCCCTTCGCTATCTGACCCATCCTTCGGAAATCAAGGCCATTGCCGAGCTCCGCGAGCACATCCAGGGTGTCATCGACGTAGCGAATCGGTATAAGAAAGTAGTCTGAAAGTCACCATTTCTCATTATTAAATTAATAAATCCCAATCATTAAACAATTCCTACTATGGATCAGAAAATTCCCTACAAGATCTATCTGGCTGAGAACGAGATTCCAACCCAGTGGTACAACGTGCGTGCTGACATGAAAGTGAAGCCCGCTCCACTCATCCACCCGGGCGACGGTCACCCGTTGACCCTCGAGGAGATGAACCCCATCTTCTGCGAAGAGCTGAACAAGCAGGAGCTCGACAACGACACACAGTGGTTCGACATCCCGAAGCCTGTGCAGGAGTTCTATCGCATGTACCGTCCTTCACCACTCGTGCGCGCCTACTTCCTGGAGAAGGCACTCGGCACTCCCGCCAAGATTTACTATAAGTTCGAGGGCAACAACACCTCGGGTTCGCACAAGCTCAATTCGTCCATCGCTCAGGCCTACTATGCCAAGGCTCAGGGCCTCAAGGGTGTGACTACCGAGACCGGTGCCGGCCAGTGGGGCACCGCGCTCAGCATGGCTTGCTCGTACTTCGGACTGGACTGCAAGGTCTTCATGGTGAAGGTTTCGTACGAACAGAAGCCCTTCCGTCGCGAAGTGATGCGCACCTATGGCGCCAACGTCACTCCTTCGCCCAGCATGACCACCGAGGTGGGCCGCAAGATTCTGGCCAACCATCCCGGCACGACGGGTTCGCTCGGCTGTGCCATCTCGGAGGCTGTCGAGACTGCTGTCAAGACTCCCGGCTATCGCTATGTGCTCGGTTCCGTGCTCAACCAGGTGCTGCTCCATCAGTCCATCATCGGCCTGGAGGTGAAGAAGGCGCTCGACAAGTATAACATCAAGCCTGACATCCTGATTGGCTGCCTCGGAGGCGGTTCGAACTTCGGTGGATTTGCTTCTCCATTCCTTGGCGAGATGCTTCGTGGTGAGGCTAACTACCACCTCATCGGCGTGGAGCCTGCTTCGTGCCCCAGCTTTACCCGTGGCAAGTTCGCCTACGACTTCTGCGACACAGGTATGATCTGCCCACTCGCCAAGATGTACACC
>JAEEUA010000318.1 GCA_016286775.1 Bacteroidales bacterium | reverse complement strand
TGCTCCGTAAGGTGGGTCTCTCGGGTCGAAGCATCGTCCCGATGCTCGTAGGCTTCGGCTGTTCGGTGCCTGCCATCATGTCCACGCGCACCCTTCCTTCGGCACGCGACCGCAAGCTCACCATCATGCTCACGCCCTTCATGTCGTGTACGGCCAAATATGCCATCTACGGATGGTTCTGTATGAAGTTCTTCCCTTCCAATGGCAGCTGGATAGTCATCTCGCTCTATATTCTGGGCATCCTTACGGGCATTCTCGTGGCTGCCATCCTTGGGCATTTCGTCTTCAAGGGCGAACCTGTGCCCTTCGTGATGGAATTGCCCAACTACCGCTTGCCTGGGGCACGCAATACGCTACGCCTGATGTGGGAGAAGGCCAAGGACTTCATCCAGCGAGCCTTCACCGTCATCTTCCTCGCTGCGCTTGTCATCTGGTTCCTCCGCAACTTCAACTGGCATATGTCGATGGTCGATGAGACCGAAAGCATGTTGGCCGACATCGCTGGTGCCATAGCCCCACTCTTTGCACCTCTCGGTTTGGGAGACTGGCGATGGGTGACTGCACTCGTCTCGGGCTTCATGGCCAAGGAAAGTGTTGTGGGCACCATCGGAGTCCTCTTCCCCGGTGATGCTGGACTGTATGAGATCATGACGCCCTCCCTTGCCTTCGTCTTCCTGGTCTTCAGTCTGCTCTACACGCCTTGTGTCGCAGCCATCGCTGCCGTACGTCGCGAACTGGGAGGCAAATGGGCACTGAATGTTGTAATCCTGCAGTGTGTCGTCGCTTGGCTTGTCGCTTTTCTCGCACACCTCCTGCTTTCTGTTTTTTAATCTCCGAAAAATGAATCTGGCCACCATCATAGTTCTCCTCATCGTAGGCGCTGGTGCCTATTGGTCCATCGCAACCTTGCACCGCACGGGAGGTCGTCGGTGCGACGGCTGCTGCGGTGGATGTTCCGATAGCCACTGCACGGTGCATCACGATCACTCCAAGTCAACGGCCTGCAAGGACGCTTGACCCATTGTCACAGCAGGAAGCAGTTGAGGCATCCGATCAGGAAGCCCAGCAGGGCGCCAAACCAGACGATGGCCTTCAGTTCCTTCTTGGCAATGTCGTGGATGAGTTGTTCGGCCTCCATCATGTCCATCTCGTTGATGCGCCGCTCGATGATCTGACTGATGTCGAGCGCTTCGAGCATCTTCGGCAACTGTTCCTCGATCACCGACTGGTAGAGCTGGATGATGGCGCGGCGTGTCGAAGCTATCTGTTCGGGGCGGTCCTTGATGAGGTCCTGCACTGGCATCTCCATCACTTGTGCTACACCTTCGGCAACCAGTTTAACCGTCATTTCGGGCGCCTTCTGCTCCAGCATCTCGTCGATGTTCTTCGCCAGACGGCTCTCGGTCGATCCTTGCACGAGGCCCAGAACCTTATCTACACGGAATATTCCTGCCACGCCATGATGCATCTTGTCCATTGCATGCTCCACGGCAATGTGGGCTATTTGTTTGCCCAGACCCGAATGCACTAGTTTGTCAGCCACCATGATTGACAGTTCCAGAGTGGCACTTTTCTCCAGCGTCACCAGTTCCTCTTCGGCCATGTAGTGGCTCAGGTAGTCGCGTAGGGGTTCGCGGTCGTCGGTCAGCTTGGCCACCAGTTTGTCGAAGGCTATGCCCACCTTCTGGAGCATCTCATCCGACAATAGTGTCTGCTTCATCACATCGTGGTTCATCAGGTTGGCGCTGATGGCTTCGCCTATCGATGCCGCAATCCTTCCTTTCTCCTTCGGGATCACTCCTGGTGTGAACCAAACCCTTCGCCCGAAGATATATTTTGCTTTATGTGGCATGAACAGCATCCGTATCGCAATGTCGTTGGTCACATATCCGATGCCTGCCGCAATCAGTGGCGTGAAGATGTAGTTTAGTGGGATCATATTCTAATGCTATTTATTTCAGGAATTGTGAAACAAGACTTCGAAGATACTGATCCGACAAAGCTGAAGGCCCAAGTCGGCTGATCTCATCGTGTTCGGTTGTCTTTTTTCGTATGACGTATTTGCGCTCTTTCCCGTCGATGGTAGCCAAAAGATGGTAGTTCCCTTTGAACTTCTTCTCGATCCGGGTGTTCTCTACTTTTCGGCCAAACTCGTCAGTATAGCATATTGGGGTACTCGATTGTGTCAAATGCCATGCTTCAATATTTGCCTTGAGCGTAGTTTCAACAGCAGCAATCCATTGTTCTTCGACGCCGTACTTTTCGGCAAGAGTGCGGAATCCCTGAATGGCTTCAGCTACTTCGCGAATGATGCTTTCTGGCCTGCGTATGCCATTTTCGGTAGCGAGTTGTACGACATCCTCAATCGTGATGTCTGTGAACTTGCCTCGTATCATCAGACAATGTTGCGTCTCGGGCAGGTAGCCGCCGCTATTGAAGATATACGTTATGTCGTAGGCTGGGGACAGACGCCAGTTCCCATATTCGTCCAT
>JAEEUA010000091.1 GCA_016286775.1 Bacteroidales bacterium | reverse complement strand
GATCTCCTGGATCAGCATACCAATAGATACCAATTCTATCGTTGCCAGAAGTAGTATAGTGCACCTGGGCCATGGTGAACTCGCGTGCTGTGGTAATAAAGTCCTGCGTTACTCGTCCAAGATTGGTCTGTGCATAGCTATTGCCACTAGCGTTGGATTCTGGCAATACTTTTTGATATACGGTAGCATCTTGTTGGTAAACGATATAGGAATATTCTTCGGTTTCAACACTTACAGAAGAAGGACTTGCTGCACGGGTCATGGGGCGGTTGCGATAGCCCCAACTCAGCTGGCCATAAAGATCCCAGTTCTGGTCGGGATCGATTTCTCCGAACTGTTTTTCGAACTCGTGAGTGTAGGCCACATCTTGAATCTGTTGGTCACTGAACGGCTCGTAGTCCTGACAGGAACTGACAAGAGCTAACGTGCCTGCCAATAGCAGACACCGTCTAAGGGATAGAGTAATCTTTTTTTCCATAAGTTAGGCTATATTTTAATTAATGCATGATTAAGCAAGGTAATGTGGCAAGTATCATGCAAGGAGAGGCTTGTCGTATTACAATTCCATCTTTATTTAGTGTTATTTCAAGGCAAAAGTGATTATTTTTTGTGGATTTTTCATGTTTGTTATTGTCCAAAATGTTCAAATATTGTTAAATTTCTGCTCATTTGCCATAAAATGGAATCTGCAATTAGCAAAATAACAAAAACCGAGGGCTGCAATCCCGATGATTGCAGCCCTCGTGGGAGTATTGAAGTGTAATCGATTCAGACTAATTAATCGCTGGTCAATTGAACGTTTGATAAAGTGTGCGTCCTCAGATATTCGTCTCTTTGGCTTCCCAATGGGCGGGAATCACAATTTCGCTGCCATTGATTGTTTTCTTTTCTTCCTTTTTCTTTTCGTTTTTTTTCTCGACATCCTGCTTGAAGTTCAGTCCGAGTGTTAGGGGACGAACAGGTCATCGAGGGTGATTGCACGCTGGAAGATACCGCTGTGTATGCCGTATTTTAGACCAAAGGTGGTGACAAGAGTCATTTGTATGCTTTGACGCTGGCTCTTGCGTTCCATCATCCAATTCATTCTCTTCCTTAGTTTCTCTTCGTAGTCATTCTTCACTTCAAACTCAGTGCCGACAAATTTCATCTCGCAGAGATTAATTACATTGTCTTTCCTTTCGATGATCAGATCTATCTGCATGCCTTCGTTATTCTCATCTCCTTTGACTACGAGTGAAGAATAGGTGGAAGAGACGCCTAATATGCCAAGAGCAGTCTTGATCTGCTTAATATGGACGAAACATAATTCCTCAAATGCCACACCCCTCCATGCATTTATTCTGGCAGAGGTAACATTATGCATCCAGAAGTCTGTGTCGGGTTTTGTTGTGCTTTGTACCACCTGCAAGTGAAAAAGGCAGAATGGATCGGTCAATTTGTAATATATGTCACGCTTGGTTTTCCCATACGGGACATACTGGGTGATGAAATCGCTGACTTCAAGGACTTGCAGTAGTTTGGAGGAAGAGCCACAATCGTCCAATTTGGTTTTTGCAAGGATTTCTTGTCGCGAGAAGCCGGAATGACGTGTGCTCAGAACGCGGACGATGTTTTTCATCTGTTCGGGATTAGAGAATATCGAAGCGAAAAGCCTGTCGTATTCCTCACGGAGTTTGGCATCTTCGGCGAAGAACATGTTATCGATGTTTTGGGCAAGGCTCAATCCCTTCTTCATGAAACCAAGGTAATAGGGGATGCCGCCAAGAGCCATATAGCATTGGGCTACATCATAGCGTGAAAGGAGTATGCCGTTGGATTGAAGGAATCGTTCGCATTCGTTGAGGGTAAAAGGGGAGAGCTTCATCTGGCAGGTCAGACGACCGTATAAACCACCATAGTTATTGATGAGCTTATCGGTCATCCAAGAGGTGGCCGAACCGCATACTATGAGCATCAAATTATCCCGATGACATGCCCAACCGTTCCAGAATGCTTCCAATGCTGTAATGAAACCTGAGCGAGGCGTGTCCATCCAGGGCAATTCATCCAGGAAGACCACTTGGCGTGTGCCATCGTCGATCGATTTTAGATGCATTTCGAGCATAAAGAATGCTTCGAGCCAAGAAGATGGGGCTTTGGCTTTTTTCATACCATGTAATTGGAGGGACAGACTGAAATAACGCAGCTGCTCCTTCAGACCGTTTTTATGGTTCTGTTCGTCAATAGGTGATAGTCCGGCATGACGGAATGTAATCCTGTTTTTGAACGTTTCATCAACAAGATAAGTCTTTCCCACACGGCGACGTCCATAGACGGCGATGAACTCTGGGCGACCACTATCGTAGCGCTCGTTCAGTTCCTTGATTTCAATTTCTCTTCCAACCATTTTTATCGAAAAGTCGTTTTATTTTTCTGCAAAGATATAAAAAATATCAGTCGCAGAAAAATAAAACGCATTTTTACCCTTTTATTTTTCTGAAACTGCACTTTTTTATTGAAAAACGATGACTTCACATGGCAATTCCCAATATACTATACAAACATCGCCATGCATGTGGGTGTCAGCAGCGTGCCGCCATCACGGCGGAGGTTCTTGGTAGAGACCAGATAACGGTGGAGGATTCGGTCCGAGATGAAGAAATAGCGAGGGCTGCAATCCCGATGATTGCGGCCCTCTGTTTTTGTTTGCTATAGGTCAAGATTGGATTGGAATGTGCCAATCATGTTGATTATCTATATACGGTGAGTTCTGCCGTTGATATAACTACTTCTTCACTATTAGGAGCCATGAAATAGACAGCTCCGGATTCTATTGCCTCCTGAAGCTGGGACTTGGCAAGTGTATAGGTTTCCGTGATTCCTGTAGCGCCTGATTTGTCCTCAATGAATTGCTTGCCATCGGCAAAGTCGAGATATACAGTTGCGTCAGGCTTGGTGGAGTAGGTTATCGTTAGCTTTGCATAGTCTTCGGACTGGAGCGGATATTCATTTTTGAAATAGGTGAAATCAACCTTGGCACAATTGTGATACGTTGTGGTATTTCCATGCTTGTCCGTGTAGGTGAAGTCATGACCAGTTGAAGTCGGAAGAGTTTTGGAGACCACTTCCGTGCCTTGGATGGTTTCTGTCCACAGGTCACCACGGTCCGTGATGTTCTTTGCAATTTGTGAGGAGATGATCCAGTGGGTTTGATTGACATCCTGTACCCAGTCTGCAAAATCCTCGTAGGCTTCCTTGATGTGGACCATTTCTTGTGGCCATTCAAAGTATGCAGGCAGAAGCATCATTTGTGGTGCCATCTGGTTCTCATCCACCCCGCTGCTCTTGTCTTTGTAGGAATTGTTCGAAGTGAGCGCTTTCGCATAATCCTCTTCACAAACGATTGTGATGAAGCCCTGGTCAAATAGCTGTGAAAGATAGGTGGGATATGTACCGGTTGGCATCACATTCTTTCCGGGGAGTTGATTGGCAGGTACAGTAATCTTTTGCCCAAGTTCTCCATATTCTGGTCCGGCATTGATAATCGTATGGTTGTGCACATCGTGCGTGCCGGTTTCGTTGAGCAGTGCATGAATTTCGCCCCATCGGGTTTGTCCTGCTGTGGGGTCTGGGGTGCTGCCCGTGTTCTGGCTGGGTATTCCATAATAGACGGTTGATTCAAATGCGCCGCCTGCAGCCAGTGCAGTAATAGAGAGTTCAGGAATATCAGGGGTGACTTCTACCGAGGTGACATTGCCAAATCCATCTGTATGATATTCCCTTGATACGCCATCTTTATAGTTCAGCAAGAGGACATCGTCATTGAAATCGAAATCGAAGGTCGCAAGGTCCTCACAGACCAGAAGAGCATATTCGTTCGTTTCCTCGTGGTCGATGATAGACATTGGATCAAGTGAAATAGTGAACACAAGGTCATTGAGGTCAAAGTTGGTGGCATTCATCCAGTCCTCGAAGCAAAGATATTGCTGGCTTTTCATGCTCGGGTCAATATCGTGGATATCAAAAGTGGCGACATAGCAACCTGGTCGTGACCGATATTCGCCAGGGAACATGACTGGGTCGTTGAGCTTTGACTCGGAATAACGGGTGCCTCCACCCCAATTGCCATTCTGGATATAGAATCCATAATATGGAATATCGTCTGGCACTTCAACATGGATAATGTCGCACCGCAGGAATTCAGCTCCGCCATTGAAGAAATACTCGGAACTAAGATTGTCGGTCTGGCCATATTGGTTGACCTGAGGAGCATCTACTACTTCCTCTTCATATGTTACGAACGAGCCGCCAGTAATTGTGTAACCATTCTTATCTTTATAAGTGTCCGAACCATCGGCAGTGAGGTAATCTGGATGGATTGCTCGCATGTCATTTTTAATGATGTCGGGCAAATAGTAACTTTCACCTTCACGGAAATAATCCCATACTTTATAGGTCTGTCCGGTATTTTGATCAGTCCATGTATTCCCAGTGTCAAATAGTTTAGTGCCGTTCTCCCATGCACCACCCGAAGCGTTGCGGTAGTTCGTTGTTCCATCGGCGATGACATATCGGGCTGGGGCATAAGCCTGAAGGTCGTCAAAATCAGCCCAGACAATATAAATTGAATTGTAATATTGGATATGCATTCTGCCTACGACACCAGTCTTGTTCACATATATTTCTTTACGCTGAATCCAATAGGTCTCGCCGTTTTTTTGTACCGTGGTGGCTCCTGGATCTCCTGGATCAGCATACCAATAGATACCAATTCTATCGTTGCCAGAAGTAGTATAGTGCACCTGGGCCATGGTGAACTCGCGGGCTGTGGTAATAAAATCCTGCGTTACTCGTCCAAGATTGGTCTGTGAATAGCTATTGCCACCAGCGTCGGATTCTGGTAATACTTTTTGGTATTCGGTAGCATCTTGTTGATAAACGATATAGGAATATTCTTCGGTTTCAACGTTCACAGAAGAAGGACTTGCTGCACGGGTCATGGGGCGGTTGCGATGGCCCCAACTCAGCTGGCCATAAAGATCCCAGTTTTGGTCGGGATCGATTTCTCCGAACTGTTTCACGAACTCGTGGGTGTAGGCTTTGTCCTGCAAAGTCTCGTCGCTGAAAGGCTCATAGTCCTGACAGGAACTGACAAGTGCCATAGTGCCTGCCAATAGCAGACACATCTTGGGGAAGAGATTAATTTTAAATTCCATAAGTTAGGCAATAAAATTGTTTTATTCAATCAAGGCAAATTTATTCAATCAATCAAGGCAAACAAGGCAAGTATCATGTAAGGAGAGGCTTGTCGTACGTTTCCACTTCTGGGAAGTTAGTGATTATTGGTGCAAAATTGATTATTTTTTTTGGAATTTTGTTATTCGTGTCGTTGGAAAAGGAAATTAAATATTTAAAATTGCAATTTTGTCGCAGAATGGAAACTGAGATTAGCAAAATTCGGGCTTTTTGATGTTGTTGAGTTGCATTAATGCGGGGAGTTGATTGTTTTCTTTCGAAAATAAACCGAATTCAGAATCATAAAAGGGGTTTATTCAATCGTTGTATGCGTATTTCGTGCTTCAAATCAGACAACTCTTCAATTGTGAGGTTGTATATCCATATAGGAACGCCCCTCTTCTCACGAAGGGGGGCGTCTTGATAGCTTAATATAAACTCTATCTCATGGAATATTCAGAAAGTAAATAAGGGCGTTGAATTTGCCTTTTATTTGCAGACTATCCTTATGGAGTAATGGTGGCGCTCTTTAGAGTTTCACCACCCCAGGTAATCGCATAAATAGTAAATGTGCCGTCAGAGACTGATATAGCATCAATCATCGCTTGCGTTAATTTTACAGAGTTGCCATTGTTGATCAATTGGGTTCCTCCTTGGTTGTCTGCTGTGTAGCAGTCTGCCTGGTGATTGTGGCCGTTTCCTTCAATTTCGAACGAAAGAGTTGCATCAACTGCTAAGGCAGAAGCGGGACCGGTAATAGTATATTCTGTATCTTGCCAGTAATACTTTAAGGTGCCTGTTTCCGTAATGATCAAGTTGGTCTCTGAACTACCACCAGATTCCTCACCTACAGTAACCTTGACGGTGCGGGTACGTTTGCCATAGTCGCCTTCAGCGGGTGCGGTGACAGTAATGGTAGCTGTTCCTTCTGCAACAGGTGTCACAGTCACGGTTCCGTTGCTGTTTGCACTTACGGTGGCTACAGTCACATCGCTCGACACGAAGGTGATGGCGCTTAGGTTGGAGATGGTGGTACATGAAGCGGTGATGGTCTGACCATCGGCCTCTGCACTTGCGAACGTCAGCGATGTCGGGTTCACGGTGAGGTTATGAACGGTTGTAGGATCGGTTAAGCCTGTGACGGTGAGAAGGGCAACTTCCTGAATCTTGAATGCATAGTCATCGGCGCACAAGATCCAGATACCACCCGAGTTGACGGCCATGCTTGTCTCTTCGGCAGTCATAGGATAGGTGATGGTGATCGGAGTGAATTGACCCCATGGGAACCACGTCTCATTAAATTGCGAATAATTGGTTCCTACAGAGGTCGTGATTAGACTGCCATCACTCTTATACAAATTGTTCATTCCAGACTGGTCTTTGAACAGCTCGTTGCCGTCTGCATCATCGAAATAGAATGTATTTGCGGGCTTGTAGAGGAAGGTCACCTTCAGCTCTGCAGTTGCACCTTCGTTGATGAGGACATCATCGCCAATTGGAACGAATACACCGTTATTGTAAGTGGTGGTTTCGTTATACTTGAATTTCTTAGGTTGCTCTACATTAATATTGAATTCTTCCTTTATGTTGCCGGGATCAACAGTCGGGTTAGTGGATTCTTCTATGAAGTCGCCACGCTCTACAATCAGGTTCTTATCTTGACCGGTCTTGATCCAGTCAGTTTTAGAGGCATCGCTTACCCAATCAGCGAATCCAGTATAGGCATCCTGGATCCATTTGTTCTCTTGAGGCCACTCAAAATAATAGGGCAGAAGCATCATCTGGGGAGCTTGGGCGAATCCGGTATTGGTTTCATCGTCGTAGTATGTATCCGTTTCGGTTTGCGTCTTATTGGTTAGCAAGCGAGCCTGCACATTGCCGGAAGACCTTCCCTGGGTACAATAGATCTTGAAGTAGCCCTGGGCGAAGAGCTTTGACAGGAATGTGGGATAGGCAAAACCCTCGCCGATTCCGACGTCACTACCCTTTGCGGGCAGGTCATCTCCTTCAAAGGTTGTCGATGTGCCATCTCCTTTGTACTCATCAGTAGCATTGAATATCGGATTCAAGGGATTATGACCGGTGGCCGACTCAATAACAGGATCCTCGCCCATCAGCGCATGAATCCGGCCGAGAGTCGTTTCAGTCGTTAAACCGAAGGCAACGGTGGACTCAAAGGCACCACCGGCAGCCATAGGAGTGATGGTGAGGCTGCGCTTCTCGCTGCCTGGCACCAGTATTCTCTCCTTGTACGTTCCTTCGCCCTCCGGATTAGGTTTGGGGACCCATTCATACTCTGCCTCCTCCTTGTAGTTCAGCCCAAGAACGACATCGTTGAAGTCGAAGTCATAGTTGTTCAGGTCCTCGCACACCAGAATGGCCTTCTCGTTTTCGGCATCGTGGTCGATGATGGTGGAGGGATCGAAGTCCTTGATGCCAAACACTACGTCATTCAAGTCGAAGTTGTTTTGATTCATCCAATCCTCAAAGCAGAGATACTGCTGGTCATCAGTCTCGCTGAGGCCGAGTTCTTTGAGGTTGAACGTGGCTGCCCAGCTTACATCAATATCACCGTATTCGGGAACCTTGGTGTTCAGTGCGGATTCCGAATACTTCGTTTTGGGGGTTGTCGAACCATCATAACTATGGTTGGTGATATAGAAACCGTAAGATGTGATGGAGGCGGGGATTGTCACTTCGCAGATGTTGGATGTGACACTGCCATCAGAGTTCTCCCTCATATGATTCACGAAGGATTCACTTGAATGTTCGGGACCAGAACGGATGATCGGTACACGTTGAATATAACGCGCCGTGACACCGCCGTTCCCATCATCTACCATTACGGTCAGAGTCTCGACTTTATCTCCGTATTGATCCACATCGCTGGCGGCTCCAGGTTGTACATACCAGTAGATTCCTATCTCATCTTTTCCCTTACTGCTTGACACACTATAGACGGGGGCGAGCTTGAGAGTGCGGGCAGTGGTTGTAAAGTTCTGGGTAACCTGTCCGAGGTTCGTTTCTGCGAGAGCACGTTGCGCAGTTTCACTCTCGGGCAATACTTGCTTGTAAGTCGCAATTTCAGTAGGAGAGAAAGTCACAGTTTCCGATGTCCAGCGAGAAGTGACCTGGGTTGCAGCTCCACGAGTTGTTGGGCCGATGCCTCGTGTTAGCTGTCCGAAGAGGTCCCAGTCCTGGTTGGGGTCGATGTCGCCGAACTGGCGGGTGAATTCACGCGTGTAGGCCACGTCCTGCACCTGTTGCTCACTGAACGGCTCGTAGTCCTGGCAGGACGATGCGAGCGCAAGGCTGCCCGCCAATAGCAGGCACGTCTTGAAAGTGGTAATGTTTTGTTTCATTTGCTAAGAATTTATATTAAATGTGTATTACTTCCGAAAGCCGTAATTTGACTGAAATTAATCGGGCGTTTAAACGCAGTATTCGTGGCATACTGCAAGCAACACACATAGATATCGATCCTGCATTGTGCCTTGAAAGGCGGGCAAAAATGGGATATTACTGTTTGGCAAATAAAAAATCATTTGTTCAAGTTTTGCATTTGTTCCACTTGTTGGATTTGAACGGTAGTTATCGGGAGTTCCTTCAGAAACGACCATCATAGTTGTCCTTGTTGTCTGTCGTTGTTGAAGATTTAACGATGACCGGAGACAACAGACGACTTAGATAATTCATTTAATGAGATCCAACGCCTAAAGAAGCACCAAAAACGCCCAAAAACGCAAACATTTCGATAATTTCGGACTATTTTAACATAAAAATTTGCGAAAGTAAAAAAAAACACCTATTTTTGCACCAGATTTCAACCATTACCCTTATGGATACTCAAATGATGAGCAAGGCGATCGCCGATTACTTCAAAACCCAACCCGTACTGAAGGCATGGATCTTCGGCTCTTTTGCCCGAGGCGAAGAGACACCGACGAGCGATGTGGATATCCTCTTTGTTCCCGACCGTTCACAAAAGCCATTCACGCTGTTCACCATGGGCGGCATGTATATGGATTTGAAAGAACTGCTAGGTCGTGAAGTCGATCTGATAGAAGAAGGATCGCTCCGTCCGTATGCCGTAGAAAGTGCCAACCGAGACAAAAAACTGATTTATGAGAGAAAGAGCGAGGGATAAGAACCGACTGCAAGACATCATCGAGTACGCTGACAATGTGAAGATGCTCATTGAAGGCTTCGACTACGAAAAACTCGTAGCAGATAAGCGTACCTATTATTCTGTGATGAAAAACATAGAGATTGTCGGCGAAGCTGCATATATGCTGACCAAGGCTTTCAAACAAGCACATCCCGCAACACCTTGGAAATTCGTTCAGGAAGACATAATTTGCCAACCCGACCTGAGAAAATAATAAAGTAGTCTGTCGTTGGTTATCGTTGTTCTATTTGTTGAAGAATAAACGACAACAGGAGACAACAAATGACAACAGGGACAACAATTGAGAGATTTTAAAATATATTTTCTTAAGTAACTATTCAGAATTAACTATACATTTTTTTCTTTTAACACGAATTATCGCGAATTATCATTAATTTTCAGTATGTGTATATATATGACTACCTTGCACAATAATAATTCATGTCAATTCATGATAATTCGTGTTAAAGAAATAGACGCATATAATTATCGTTAATTTTGGTTACATACTTATAATTTTGAGCGAAGCGACCTCCTATAATACAGACGAAGAATCAAGTGCTCAAAATATACGGATATGGATATGAATACCAGCAAACCTAAGAGTATCCCCTACGGCATGCAGGACTGGAAGTCTGTACGCCTCGATAACTGCTACTATGTCGATAAGTCGCGCTTCATCGCCGAGATTGAGGCGGCCAACCGCTATTTCTTCTTCATCCGTCCGCGCCGCTTCGGCAAGTCGCTGCTGATGAATATGCTGCGTCAGTACTACGATGTGAAGATGGCTCCGCTCTTCGACCGACTCTTCGGCGACCTGTGGATCGGGCAGCACCCCACCGAAGAGCACAACCGCTATCTGGTGCTTTACCTCAATTTCGCCATGGTCTCGGGCAAGCTGGACAGCTACGAGCAGAGCATGAATGAATATTGCCTGCAGGAAATGCAGTCGTTCTGCCGCGTCTATAAGGAGTTGCTTCCTAACGGCACCTTGGATGGCCTGAACAAGCAGCATTCGGCACGAGGCATGCTTTCGTACCTCAGCATCATGGCACGAGAAGCAGGTCAGCAGATCTACCTCTTCATCGACGAATACGACCATTTCACCAACGACATCCTGTCCGACCCCGCCATCGAACAGGCCTACAAGCAGCAGACCCACGGCACAGGTGCCTTCCGTCAGTTCTTCAACGTGGTGAAGGGCGGCTCGGACAGCGCCATCAAGCGCGCCTTCATCACCGGCGTGAGTCCCGTGACGATGGACGACCTCACCAGCGGATTCAATATCGGAATGAACTACACGTCACAGCGTGAATTCAACGCCATGGTGGGCTTCACCGAGGAGGAGGTGCGCCAGATGCTCGACTATTATCGTCAGTACTACACATTCAACCACACGACCGACGAGCTGATCGAAATCATGAAGCCGTGGTACGACAACTATTGCTTCGCCGAGGATTGTATTGATGAACCACCCCTCTACAATAGCGACATGGTGCTCTACTTTCTTAGTCGATACATCGGCCGAAAGGGTATGCTTCCGAAAGACATGCTCGACGCCAACATCAGCACCGACTACAACAAGCTGCGCATGCTGATACGCAAGGACCGCGGCTTCGAACACGATGCCAGCGTCATACAGCATATTGTCGAGACAGGTGGCATCACGGCAGAATTAAAGAGCCACTTCCCTTCCGAGCAGATTACTGACCCTGACAACTTCGTCTCCCTGCTCTACTATTTCGGCATGCTCACCATAGCGGGAAGCAGCATGGAGGGCATTCGTTTCCGCATCCCGAACCAGGTGGTGCGCGAACAGATGTATGGCTATCTGAAGCAAGCCTACGACGAAGTGGATCTCTCCCTCGAAGACCGCGAACGGAGGCAATTGATGCTCGACATGGCAAAATATGGCGACTGGCGTCCCTACTTCGACTACATCGCCGAGACGCTGCAGCGCTATTCCTCGAACCGCGACAAGCAGAAAGGCGAATACTACGTCCACGGCTTCACGCTGGCCATGACCTGCCTGCAAAACCTCTACCTGCCCATCAGCGAACAGGATGCGGGCGCGAAGGGCCGGCGCGGGCAGGAGGTATCGGGCGGCTACGCCGACATCTACATGCAGCCGCGCCTCGAAGTCTATCCCGAGCTGGCGCACAGCTATCTGCTGGAGCTGAAGTATCTGCCCTCGTCGGCCACCGACGCCGAGGTGGACGCGGCGCGCCAGAAGGCCATCGCCCAGCTGACGCGCTACGGCGAGGGCCTCGACATCGCAGCCACCAAGGGTCACACCGAGCTGCACCGCCTCATCCTCCTATGGCGCGGCATCGAACTGGCAGTGGCCGAAGAGCTATAGCCCCTTCATCTCGATGAAGCGGGCGAGGGTGTTCTTGTCCACCTTGCAGCGCTTGGCTATCGTGCGCCGCGACATGCCTTTCTCCAGCGACTTGCGGATGTAGTCTTCCTTGCCCGACAGCTTGTATCGGTCGGGAGCACTCTTATGTCCCTTGGGCCGTCCGAGCCTGGCACCCTCGGCTTTTCTGCGGGCCAGAGCCTCCCGGGTGCGCTGGCTGATCAGATTGCGCTCAATCTCTGCCGAAAGGCCGAAGGCAAAGGCCAGCACCTTGCTCTGGATGTCATCGCCGAGCCGGTAGCCGTCTTTCACAGTCCAGACGCGGCACTCGCGCGTCATGCAGACGTTCAGGATCTCCATGATCATGAAGAGGTTCCTGCCCAGTCGCGACAACTCGCTGCAGATGATGATGTCGCCTTTGCGCACCTTCTTCAGCAGACTGCCCAGCTGTCGCTTGGTGTAGCTTTTTGTTCCACTGATGGTTTCCTCAATCCAGTCGTCGATCCTGATGTCCTGGTTCTGGCAGAAATGGTTGATTTCGAAGCGCTGGTTCTCGACCGTCTGTCGGTCGCTGCTCACTCTTATGTATCCGTATGTCATAATAATTATTTTGGTTAAAATATATTTACTTTTTGATAGCTTTATATGACAAAAATCTACTCAAAATAACAAACACACACAAAATTTTAAACATTTTGAAACGGGCAGTAATGAATGCCGCAGATAATTTATTATCTTTGCATCGATTTTTGTTAATTTTTATTCGAATCGTTGATAATAAATTTTCAGGAATCGCATATCATCGTTATAGACAGATGTTTTCGGGTGGTTTTTTTGTTTATTTTAAACGCCCGATTAATTTCAGTCAAATTACGGCTTTCGGAAGTAATACACATTTAATATAAATTCTTAGCAAATGAAACAAAACATTACCACTTTC
>JAEEUA010000317.1 GCA_016286775.1 Bacteroidales bacterium | reverse complement strand
ATCGTGCGGCGTACCATCCAATATGGTCTGGACCATTATCCAAAACTCAGCCGCGAGGAGCAGTACCAGCGCATGGTGACTCACCTGAAGGAGAAATACGGCCGCAACGGTTACTTAAAGCTATGGTTCCCCGACTCGCCCAATGCCGAACGATTGGAGCGATTGCATGACCTCATCGACGACGAATCGCAACTCCGCAAACTGTTTGAAGAATCAAAAATCTGAACACCATGCATACCTACCAACACGAAGTAAAATATTACGAATGCGACCGCATGGGCATCACCCATCACTCGAATTACGTCCGTTTCATGGAAGAGGCCCGTGTCGACTTTCTCGACCAACTCGGATATGGTTTCGACCGCATTGAAGCCGAGGGGGTCGTCTCCCCGGTGATCTCCATCAACTGCAACTACAAGCATCCCACCACTTTTAAGGACCTTATCGACATCGAGGTGGTCATCAGCAACATGCAGGACCTCAAGTTCGAATTCACCTACACGATGAAGGTAGCCGGCAAGATCGTCTGCCTTGGCCAGAGCACCCATTGTTTCATGGAGAACGGCCGGCCGGTGGTTATTGCAAGGAGGTTGCCAGAGTTGTACCAAGCCATTCAGGAGCACTTTGTCCAAGGCTGAAAACAGGCTTATTTAAAATCTTTCTAAATTATTCGTTTCGGGCGAAATAGATATCACCCGTCGATACCTATTTCAAATAAAAGCCGTAATTTCGTGGACCTAAAAAAAGAAACAAACAATCATCTAAAAATTTTATCAATATGGCAAAATTCAGAGGAGCCATCGTCGTTGATATCGAGCGTTGCAAAGGCTGCGGCGTATGCATCACAGCCTGCCCATGCAAGGTCATCGAACTGGCAAAAGAAGTTAACGGAAAAGGTTACAATTACGCCTATATGGCAAACCCCGAAGCCTGCATCGGCTGCGCCAGCTGCGGCATCACCTGCCCCGACGGCGTCATCAAGGTTTACAAGAAAGCCCTGTAATCAAAACCTATTGTCTAACAATCAAAAAAATCTTACATAATGGGAGAATTAAAACTGATGAAGGGTAACGAGGCATTGGCCGAGGCCGCCATTCGCTACGGCGCCGATGCTTATTTCGGATATCCTATCACCCCACAGTCGGAAGTGATTGAGTATCTGTCGGAACAGAACCCTTATGAACGCACCGGTATGGTCGTTCTTCAAGCTGAAAGTGAATTGGCAGCCATCAACATGGTCTATGCTGCTGGTGCAGCCGGAAAGCACGTCATGACCTCATCTTCCAGCCCAGGCGTGTGCCTGAAGCAGGAAGGTCTGGCTTACATCGCCGGCGCCGAAGTGCCCTGCGTCTTCGCTGACGTGGTGCGTGGCGGCCCGGGTCTGGGCACCATCCAACCTTCACAGGCCGACTATTTCCAGAACACCAAGGGTGGTGGCAATGGCGACTACCGTAACATCGTCCTCGCCCCCGCTTCTGTACAAGAGATGGCTGACTTCGTGCCGCTGGGCTTCGAACTGGCTTTCAAGTATCGCATGGCAGTGTGCATCCTCTCCGACGGCGCCATCGGCCAGATGATGGAAAAGGTCGTTCTGCCCGAGCAGAAACCCCGCCTCACCGAGGAAGAGATCAAAGCCAAATATCCTTGGGCATTGACAGGCCGCAAACGTGGCACACAACACCGTGTGATCACCTCCTTGGACCTCGACTCCGCCCGCATGGAAGAGCACAACCGCGCCCTGCAGCGCAAGTATGACGAGGTGACCAAGAACGAAGTCCGTTACGAGATGATCGACTGCGACGACGCCGAATACGTGTTCGTGGCTTACGGCTCCAGCGCCCGTATCGCTCAGAAGTCAGTGCAACTCGGCCGCGCTGAAGGCCTCAAAGTCGGTCTGCTCCGTCCTATCACCCTGTGGCCCTACCCGACCCAAGCCATCCGCAGCCTCATCGACAAGGGTGTCAAGGGATTCCTCTCAGTTGAGTTGAGCTGTGGTCAGATGATCGAAGACGTGCTGCTGGCCTGCAACGGCCGCGTCAAAGCCGAACACTTCGGCCGCGTCGGTGGTATCATCCACACCCCAGAAGAAGTTCTCGAAGCTATGAAGAAACAAATTATAGGAGAATAAGACAATGGCAGAAATCACAATCCAAGATATCATCCAGCCTGAAAACCTGGTTTATGAAAAATCAAAGCTGCTGACGGACAAACCGTTCCACTACTGCCCAGGCTGCGGACACGGCACCGTCCACCGCATCATCGCCGAAGTGCTCGAAGAGCTTGGCGTTGACGATCGTACCATCGGCGTCTCCCCCGTGGGTTGCGCTGTGATGGCCTACGACTATTTCGACGTTGACTTCGTCGAAGCCGCCCACGGTCGCGCCCCGGCGTGCGCCACGGGTATCAAGCGCGTGTGGCCCGACAAGGTCGTGTTCTCCTATCAGGGCGACGGTGACCTTGCTGCCATCGGCACCTGCGAAACCATCCACACCTGCAACCGTGGTGAGAACATCACCATGATCTTTGTCAACAACG
>JAEEUA010000090.1 GCA_016286775.1 Bacteroidales bacterium | reverse complement strand
CGTGTCCGTCCTGGTCGTTGTGCATGATGAGGATGGGGGTGTTGACCTTGTCCATGTGGAGCAGCGAACTGTTTTCGGCATAGATCTCGGGATGTTCCCACATCGTGGTGCCGAGGCGGCTTTGCGTATGTTCGTACTGGAAGCTTCGAGCCAGTCCCGAACCCCAGCGGATGCCGCCGTAGGCGCTGAACATGTTGACCACAGGGGCTCCGCTCTCGATGGCAGCAAAGCGGTCGGTGCGCGTAGCAAGGTAGGCACTTTGATAGCCGCCCCAGCTGTGTCCGCAGGTGCCGATGTGACGGCTATCGACGAAGCCCAGGCTCTCTACCTTGTCGAGGCCCGAAAGGATGCAGTCGTAGGCCGATTCGCCGGGATGTCCGTCGGTGTAGCGGATGTCGGGTACAAAGATGAGATAGCCGTCGCTGGTGAAGGTGTGGAAGTCGCAGATCGAGCGCTGGGGTGCCGGCATGCGATAGTCGAAGAGCGTCTCGCTGTTGCGCTCGTAGTAATAGACGATGAGCGGATACTTCTGGGTGGGGTCGAAGTTGGCAGGCTTGAAGAGGAGTCCTTCGAGCGCGATGCCCTTGTAACTGGTCCACTGGATGGGTTCGGCCGTGCCCCAGAGGAAAGGCTCCTGCTGGGCTTCGAGGTTGGTCAGACGTGTGGTCTGTCGGAAGGCGTAGTTCCGGGCATTGAGTTCGGTGCGACGCACGTCGGGATAATGTTCGAAGGTGCTTTCGGTCCAAAGGATGACAGATGCGTCCTTGGCCTTGGTGGGCAGGGTGCCGAGCATGAAATTGCCACTGTGGAGGGCAAGGGGCTTGGCAGGACGCTGGAAGGTCGTGCTGTAGTAGCCCGTGCCTTTTGTCGTCTCGTCGAAGGTGCGCAGCATCTGTATTTCCTTGGGCTGGAGGCCATCGCGTTCCTTTTCGGGGTCGAGGCGCAGCAGGCGGTACTGGCGCTTGTTCTCACGTCCGTCGAGCGTCAGTCGGGTGGGTTTGCCGCCCTTGGCTGGAATGCTCCAGATGTCGTAGCGGTCGTAGAGGAGCAGCGTCTCGTCGTCGTTGAGCCAGCCGGCAGCACCATAAGCCTCGGGGTAGTCGGGGTGGTCGTCCTCCTCGTCCCAGCAGGCAAAGGTCTGGGGCGTGGTGATGCGTCGGCGCAGGCCCGTGGCGAGTTCGATGGTGTACCAGCAGCTGTCGGTGAGGTTGTATCCATAGGCGTAGTGGCCCAAGGGTGAGATGCGGTAGGAGGTGAAGTCGGCCTCAGAAGCCATACGGCGCTCGCCCGTCTCCACATCGACGATGGCGTAGTCGCGACGTGTCATGCCTTCCCACATCGAACTGATTGAGTAGGGCTTGGAGTTGGAGAGCAGGCCATAGCGTCCATTGGCATCGTGGTCACCTGCAAGGCTGGGATAGAGGCTGTCGGCAAGCTGGACGATACGATTGTTTTCGAGCAGACAGACAGCCGGGAAGGTGCGCTTGCTTTCGCTGTCCTTCTGATAGGACTGCACGGTGTATTGCACGGGTTCGTCCCAGCTCCATATCTGCACATCGGGGCGGTCGCGCTTGAGGGTGAGAGTGTCCGCCTGACGGGGAGCAGCAGCGGTGCCGAAGAAGAGGCGGCTGCCGTCCTTCGAGAAGTTGAGCTTGCCGTTAGGACTCAGCACGAAGCCCTGGGGGAAGGCGTCGTTGATGCTGTCTGAAAGTTGACGGACTTCGCCATCGGCAGTGGCCATCCAGAGCTGGCGACCAGTGCCCTTCGGCTGCTTCTTGTCGGTGGTGCCCCAGAGGAAGGCGAGCTTCGAACCGTCTTCGCTGAGGGTGATGCTTTCGGGTTTCTGTCCGATTCCTTCCTTGACGAGTATGGGGTCGGGGCAGGCGATTGCCGCTCCCTTCTTCTTCACAAGCGTGGTCGGCAGGGCGAGCATGTAGAGGCGGCACGTATCGGGTTTGCCGGATTGGAGCGTGGTGAAGTAGAGCGTCTGCCCTTTCTTCGAGAATCCATAGCTATCGACGTGTTCGAACGTTTTTGCGACAGTGCTGTCGGCGATGAGGCGCACATAGAGTGTGCTATCCTTGGCCTTGAGCTGATAGGCCAGCCAATCGGCTTCGTCGGCAACCTTGTAGTTGCGCAGCGAGTCGATGCGTTCGGCCGTGCGGGTCGCCAGATTATAAATGAAAAGGGTGTCGAGCGGCGTGTTCTTGTCCTTCTTCGCCTTGTCGTCGCCTGCATTCTGTTCCTTCAGGGCACGGGCATTGCTCGAGGCTTCGGGCTCGTGCGTCTTGACGAGAAGAAATTTGGACGACTTGGTGAACGTGAAGCCATTGATGGGGAAGAAGGCCTCGATCTGCTGGCCCCGTGCATCGAACAGCAGGGCCGTGGCATCGCCAGGATAATCCTTGACCTTGGCAGTCTTGTCGCCATCGCCTCGCCAGGGTTCGTGAACGATGAGGCTGTACTGGCCATCGCTGGTGATGGCACGGTGGGTGATGCGCTGCCACTCCATGATGTCGTCGATGGTAAGTGCTCGCTTCTGCGCCGAAACAGGCAGCACAACGATGGTCAACATCGCTGCGGCAAGGAGAAAATTCAGAAATGCGTTTCGAATCATAGTTTCTAATATATGTGGGTGCAAAGATAGCGATTTTTGAGCAAATGACAAAAAAAGCTTGCAGAAATTTGCAATTTCGTTGAAAAGATACTATCTTTGCAGAAAATTTTACGAACACTATGGCAACAGAATACATTACACTCAGCCGTGCCGATGGAATGACAAAGAACAATACTCCATTTGCACAATTCAAGATTGCGAACGAGAAGGAGACCATCAACCTCGCCGTGTGGGACTGCAGTCCCAAGATGGGTCCACAGGTGGGACAGCTCGTGTACTTCATGAATATCCAGGACCGCAACGGCAAGAAGTCGGCCAATGCCAACGACATGCGTGTTGGACAACTTGCAGGCGAGTCACATCCTTTGTACCATCTGATTCCACGGCCCACGAAGCGTGCGGATTGGGATGCCTGCCTGGAGAAACTTCTCGCTTTCTGCATCGATGAGAAACTGAAGCCCATTATTGCCGAATGGGGCAGCAAGCTCTATGACAAGTACGACAAATGGCCCGCTGCTTCGGGTATGCATCATGCATTCCCCGGTGGTCTGGCTACGCATACCTACCAGATGCTTCACATGCTTGAAGGTCTTTATCCCTGCCTGCCTTATCCAATCAAGATCGAACGCTGCATCCTGGCCATCCTCTTCCATGACTACGGCAAACTGCGCGAATACAATCAGGATGGCGAGAAGCAGGAGGACATGTTCCTGCTGGGCCATATCTACATCTCAGCTTACACGTTGCAGCATGTGCTCGAAAAGGCTGGCATCGAACAGGAGGAGGTGAAATGCCTCATCCATTGCGTGCTGGCACATCATGGCGAGAAGGAGTTCGGTTCGCCCGTGGTTCCCTGTCTGCAGGAGGCTGTGGTCATCAATATGCTCGACAACCTTTCGGCCAAGGTTGACAGCCTCGATGGTACGGGCGATATGGAATATTGCCCAGCCCTCGCCACGCATGCCGTCAAGAAATAAGCCGTTTCCGCTTTCGGTGGTATTCGAACAACTTGTTTTACTATACTATAACGTAGCATGTCCTCCAAGGAATCTTGAATTCTTGGAGGACATGCTTTGATTAAAGATGGGTAATTCTGTCACTTACTGTTTGATAACGGGTTTCCCGGCTTCGATAGAGATGCCCTTGGTGTTGCCCTGGATGGGACGGCCGAGGAGGTCATAGCTATTGGTTTTGGCCTCTTGGCTATTGGCTTTGGGCAGCTGGATGTCGCTGGTGCTGATGTCGCAGAAGACGTAGGAGGAGCGATTAGCTGGGGCCATGGCTGTCTCGTAGGCAGAGATGGATTCGGCGGGAACATAGACGTAGATGGTCTCGGGATTGCCATAGAACGAGTTGCGGACGAAGGTGGGCGGTGTGGCTTGGGCAAAGGCGATGCGCGTCATGTTGGCCGATTCGCGGAAGGCATTGGCTGGAACGTCGCTAATGGTGCCGAGGATGGTCACGCCGGTGAGCGACGGGCAACCTTCGAGCATGTAGGAGCTGATGGTGGTGACGCTGCTGGGGATGACAATGGTCTCCAGTCCGGTCTGCGAGAATGCGGTGTTCTGGATGGTGGTAAGGCCATCGTTGAGAATGAGTTCCTTGAGAGTGGAGACCTTGTAGAAGGCGAAGTTGAGGATCTCGGTCACGGTGGACGGCACATGGTAAGAGGTCTTTCCGCAATTCATCGGCATGTAGATCAGCGCGGTCTTGTTGGCATTGAAGAGCACATTGTTTTCGACCACATAGCTGGTATTGGCCGAGTTTACCTTGATTTCGGAAAGTGGAGCACTTTGGAACACACCATAGCCGAAGCTGGTCACACCTGCGGGTATCTCGGAAACCTGCGTGAGGTGGGAGCAGCCTTGGAATGCATTGTTGCCGACTTCCTTCAGCGAGGATGGGAAGGTGAAACTGGTGAGTGTGGAGTCGCCACTGAATGCGCTGGCTCCGATGTATTCCACCGTGGCGGGCAGTTCGGCGCTTTCGAGCGCAGCGCAGTAGTTGAAGGCACTTTCGCTCACAAAGCGCAGCGAGGCACCTTCGGCAAAACGGATTGTCTTCAAGGCTGTGGCACTCTGGAAGGCGTAGGTCATGATGCTGTCGAGGGTGGCAGGGAACGTCAGTTCGGTGAATGCGTTGCTGTAGGCGAATGCGCTCTTGTCGATGGTGACGAGTGCTTCGGGCAGCTCGATGGAGGCAAGGCTTTCGAGTCGGAGGAAAGCGTTCTGACCAATGCGAGTGGCTGTGCGAGGCAACTTGATGCTGGTAAGGGTGACGCACTTGTTGAACATGTAGTCGCCCACTTCGTTGTCGGAGGTGGTGTAGTTCTCTTTGCTGGTTTCGTAGTAGTGGTCGTCGCTGGCTACGATGGTGGCGTCGGAGAGGTCGAGTTCGGCGAGAACACCTTCATTAGTCTCGCTCGACTTGAGACCAGCTGTCATCATCTGGCGCAGGAAGAGGATGTCGGCGCCATTGAGCGGGCCATTGACCTTCAGCGAAGTGGTCGTTGCTTTGGCTGTAGCGTCGATGTGGTTGGCGAGCGTGCCGGCTTCCGTGGTAGTCACGGTGAGGGTTTCGGCAAACGAAATCTGGCAAGCGGCTGTCAGTAAGACTGCTGCGAGGAATTTTGGGGTAGAGATTTTCATATTGTTTGGGGGTTTAGTTTTTTCGGATTTTTCGGATTTTCGGAATGCCGTAATACCGGGATATCGTAATACCGTAATACCGAGATGCGGGGTTCCCGATATACCGGCAAGAACATCATTTCAGTTCCTCAAGCACATATTGCGAGTGGGATTTGTTTCGGAGAACCCAGAGCACATATTGGATATCGACCATGATGTTGCGCATGGCAGCGGGATTCTTGCGGTAGATGGAGGAGAGTCCCGCTTCCTGCCGGTCGAAGTTGAGGCCGACGAGTTCGCCCTTGGCATTGACGACGGGGCTGCCCGAGTTGCCTGAGACGGTTTCGGCATTGGCCAACAGACAGCAATGCACGGGTATGCCCTTCTTGCGGCTGAAGTCCTTGACCTTGCCGGGTGCAAGACGCATGGTCTTGTTGGCATCGTATTCCTTAACCTTATCATGGAGCATGTCGCTATAGGCACGCATGTAGGTGCTGTAGAGTTCAGTTTGGCGACGTGCGTAAGGTGTCTTGTCCTTGCTGATGCGTGCAACTCGGTTGCGATAGAAGGCGAGGCAGAGGTTGTAGAGTGTGTCGCGCTGCAGTGTCTCGGTGCCCTGTTCGATGGCATTGTCGAGGAAGGCCTTCACTTTGTCGGGGTCGGTGAGCAGCGATTGGGCATAGAGGCGGTCCATGTCGTAGGGCTGACGGAAGATATCCTCGAGGTATTCGGGGTCCATCTCCTTAATATAATAAGGAAGAAGGGTCTTCATCATGCCGCAGTCCTCGTCGCGGTCGAATTGTCGGAAGAAGTCGTCGGCAATGCGGCGAATCTCGGTCATCTCGTTCTGCATGGCCTTGTCGCGGTTTTGCCGATGGGCCCGGTCGATGTTGAGGAGTTTCTCGAACTTGCCTGCAAAGGGTAGGATGGTGGCGCCACTGCTGACCACCTGGCTGAAGACTTCTTCTGCATGGTTGTAGCGTGTCAGTTGCTTGTAGTTTTCGTGCATATCTTCGATGAGGGTGGCGCCATATTCCCGCTGGCGCTCGGGAGAAGCGTTGATCCAAGCCTGCAAGGCATCGTCGTCCTGTTTGCGCAATTGAACGATGTTACCTTCTCGCGTGCCGTTGATTTCGCCGCGTGCTCGGGTGTAGGTGTTGTTGATGCTGCTGATGCGCACGCTGTAGGCCGAACGTTTTTCTCCCGTTGCTTTTGCTTGACATGCTTTCAGGTAATCCATCTTGGCCTTTGTGACCTCCATACGGAAGCGGGTGTCGTTGTTGACAATCTTGTCGATGGCGAACCAGGGAATGTGTTTGCGTGTCTGCGAGGGGTACCCTGCTACCATGATGAAGTCGCCTTTTCGGGGCGCTTTTGGGGCAATCTTGAGATAGGAGATAGGGCGATAGGGGATGTTGGTCTTTTTGTAGGATGTCGAGAGGCCGGCCTTGTTGGCATAGACACGAAGGATGGCGAAGTCGCAGGCATAGCGAGGCCATTGCCAGTTGCTGTCGTCGCTTTCCAAGCCGAGTGCAGCGGGCGGACTGGCCACGATTCGCACGTCGTGGAAAATCTTGTAGCGAGCCATGACATATTGCTGACCTCCCATCATGGCATAGACGCGTGTGCCCTCGTTGCCTGTGTTTTTGGCTGCCTTGGCGAGGCGGGCTGCCCTTTCGGCCAAAGAGTCAGCTCGAACCTTGGCTGACAGACCTCCGAGACCTTCGGAGAGCTGGTCTGTGATGTCGTCGCAAGAAAGCAACTGATTGACCTGCAGGTTGCGAAGGGGCGCTTCCTGTTCACGGTTCTCAGCCCAACAACCGTACTTGACGTAGTCGTTCTCTTCGGTGGAGATATCCTTGATGTAACGACTCACGCAGTGGTAGTTGGTGATGATAAGGCCCTCGTCGGAAATGAACGATGCGGTGGCGAAGGGCGAGGCGAGTCCACCGTCCTGGCTCAGTGAGAGGATGGCCGTGGAGAGGCAGGCTCCTTCGGGGGTATAGATTTGCTCGCGGCTCAGCTGGATGCCGTCTTTTCGGAGCAGTTGATAGACCTCGTCGGACATAGCCTGATGAGGGAACCACATGCCGGACGATACTTGTGCCGAAAGGGTGGTGGCGAGGAGTAGGAAGAGGAGTGTGAATGATGGGGCTTTCATATTTTCGGGGAATTGCGACCAAAGAAGGCCGTGGCATGGACAAAAATGGGTGCGGTTGCTAATTGGGGTGATTGAGGCGGGAGATGAAGTCTTCCCTCATCTTTTCGAGCTCGGCGTCGGTGGCCGGATGCTTGAGGAAAAGGTAGCCCTGGCTGAGCTGAAGTTCGAGGTAGGATCGTACTTCGGGGTCGTTACGGAGGGGCAGGAGGTGCTCCAACAGGTCGAAATAGTAGCGCCGGAGGTCGAGGCGGGAAGCGGGCTTGCCTTCGAAGGGGTCTGCCTTGCCGATAGGATTCCCTTGGATTGTATCGGGGGTACACCATTCGTGAATATGAGCGATGATGTACTGCAGGTTGGCGATTCCGTAGTGTGTAGAAGCCAGCGCATCGTCACCCAGGTCGGATGCTTGTACTTCGGGGTCATTGGGTAGGACACCGCGACTGGCCTTGCGATAGAGGCAGCAGGGATCGGCTTGATGCTGGTCGATGAAGGCCCGGTAGGCGGCATCGTCGGGGAAATCGGAATAGCCTGCCTGGATGGAATAGATGTCGTAAGGACCGAGGATGGGGGGGAAGACATAGGTTACTCCATCGCCCGGCTGGGCAACATAGTTGAAACGGGCGTAGTCCATGATGCTGGCTGTGGTGCCGAAAGCTTCACAGAAGGCGGGGTCGCGCAAGTCTTCGGTGCGATAGGCATGCGAGGCGCGGAAATTATGCTCGAGACCCAGGCAATGTCCTATCTCGTGGGCTGCGGCATAGCGAATTAGATGGAAAACCAGGCTGTCGCTGATTCCGCTGCGCACCACGGGATTGTAGGCAGCAGTCTGCAGGAAGAGCCACGATTTGAGTTTCGCGATTACGTTGGAGTAGAAGAGTACGTCGGCTTGTAGAATCTCGCCGGAACGTGGATCGATCCAATGGCGTCCTTCGGCGTTGGCCTGCTTGCTCTCAATGCGGAAAAAGGTATTGCTGGTAAAGTCGAAAGGATCGAAGTCGCCGCCACTTTCGCCGAAGGTGATGGCCTTGAGAAGGTCGGGGTGACCAATGGTTTTGAAGGCAATGTTCCAATCCTCGATTCCCTGTCGGATGGCGTCCTGCCAGAGTTTTGGGAAGGCGTCGTCGATGTGGAAAAGGATAGTCGTGTCCTTGTCGAGACGGAATCGGTTGATGTAGGGATGTTCGTTATCTTTGTAACTGAGGCGCGGGTCTGAAGGACGGCGCTGCATGGGAGGCTCGGGGAGGAGGAGCAGGGATTTGCGTAGGGAGATGGAATAGGGGTTGAAAAGGAGATCCCCTCGGTCCCCTTTCTTAGAGGGAGGACTGCTTGTCGTTGCTGGATTCTGAGTGGGTCTGGGTTCTGAATAGGTGTGGTTGATGCGGACTTCAAGGTGGTGGATGTCACCGCGCATCATGTCGATTTTGCTTTCGGTAAGGGTGCCGGGCTGGCTTTTGCCTGAAAGGATGTCGAGCCCCTTCTGGATTTGCAGGAAGAAAGGTGCGAGGTCAACGAGGTAGCCATCGTTCTGCTTCGAGGCAATAGGAAGGGTAATAGGTTCGGGTTTGAATATCTTGTCGAAGGTGGTGATAACCAGACTGTCATTTCGAACCGAGAAACGGATGAGTTGTGGATCGTACATGCGTACTCCCGGACAGATGTGCTTCTTGCCCATCCACCAGTCGCGACTCACCTTTTCAACCCGAGCAGCCACCACAAAGTCCCTGCCCAAAAGGTCTTCGGGCACCTCAATCAGCTGTTGGGCCTGGAGTGTCAGGAACTGCAACAGGAGTATGAGAATCGTGGCGACTTGACGCATGGGTGGGGGATTTGTTTTTTCGTTTTTCGGGATACCGTAATACCGGGATACCGTAATACCGGTATACCGAAATAACGAGAAACCGGGATGCCGGGATGCCGGAATAGCGGAATATCGGAAAGCCGTGATATCGTTATTCCGGGAAACTCGGCCTAATAGTATATTCCTATCGAAGCAGCGCCGTAATATCCATCCGTGTGGTTGTCGGTCTTGAGGTAGGAGCCGCCGATTTTGGCAAACCAGATGTTTCGGTACATCTTGAAGGTGACAGGCATCAGATAAGTCAGTTCGAGCTGGCCCTTGAAATAGTTGGCTCGATAGTAGTCCATGTCGGGGAGGAGCACGCTGGTTGCATAGATACCGGTGGCGTCGTTGAGGCTGAGTTCGGACGTTGTCGAAAAGTGATAGCCGGCCTGGGCTTCGACCCAGAATGAACGGTCGCCACGAGTGAAGAGTGCACCACCGCCTTCGAGAACAGCATCAAGATAACCCACCTTCCTGAAAGAAACGGGCAGGTTGTACTGCTCCTTGTCAAACTGATAGGTGGCACGTGCACCCGCGTATGCCTTCGTCTTCATGTCATCGAGCCACAAAAGGCGATAGTGCAGATCTGCCTGGTATTCGTACACCTCATAGCGATTCTTATAGGTGATGAGCGTCTGGTAATAGGTGGTCGATGAACCCGTTTCGGAGTCGAGTTCGATGACTTTCTGCTGGCGATATTCGTCACCCAAGGCTGGCAGATATTTCAAGGTCAAATCCAGTTGATGTAGTTTCGAATTGTGAGAGATGCGGTTCTGCGACACGAATCGCCACTCCTGGTTTCGCCAGGCTCCAGGCTCTGCCTTGTATTGTTCGTACATGTATTCACGGGCATGTTCGAAGCCGAAGGAGTTGAGGCTCTGGAAGGCATCGGTCTGGAAGTTGTAGTCGAGTTCGATGCCGAATTCATGGTTGGCAAACTCGCGACTGAAAGCATTGTATCCACCCACGGTTCCAATGACGTGTTCGAGACCTGAAGCCTGATAATACATCAGTGTGGCGTCGGTTTGAACGGTGGTGAGGCCGGTCAGTTTCTCCTTGTAGCGCTGGTAATGGGCAGCCAGTCCCACGGCGTGATGTCCCATGGTGTAGGTGATGGAGGGAACTACGCGATATTGAGCCATCATCACGCGCGAACGAGGATCCTTTAGGCGGGAGTAGTCGCCCACCTTGTAGTCGAGGCGGAAACCGTAGGTGAAAGCACCCATTTGCACGGTGGAGAGTTGGGCTGTGAGGTCGATGAGTTGACGTTCGTACTTGCCGGGTTTGTCACTGCCCGAAATGTAAGGATTGCTGTGCTCAGTACGAAGCATGTCACACCAGGAGCGGCCAAAGTCGCGCCCCGTGTTGAACTCAAAGCGTCCGAAACCTACGAGGTACTTGCCAATGCGCTGGTAGCGCTCCGATAAGAAGTGAATGGTGTTCTGCTTATTGCCGTTCTGCACGAGGTAGTGATCGGTATTGAGTTGCGATAGTTCGAAGAAGGTGACGCCGCGGCTGGTGAGCGAGTCAAGACCCAGGCCTGCGGCATCGCTGGTATTGCGCCATACCTCCTGGGCATCCTCAAAGAGATAAGTGCCTTTCGAAGTCTTGTCTCCCTGCGCCTGTGTTGGAGCACATACTGCGACAAGCAAAAGGAGGAAACTCCCTCTGATTGCCCTGCGTAAGGGGCGGGATGGGCTGGTTAGGAATATTGAGGTCATGAGGTTATGAAGTGATGAAAGTCGCTATGGGATAGCAACATAAGGGACTATTTTTTGGATAGGGGTTATTTGTATTCGCCAATGTTGATGCCGGTGGTGCAGGCCCAGTCGTCGAGGCTGTAGTTGGTGTCCTTGAGCAGGGCGCGTCCGTCGTCGGTCCAGGATTCGACGACACGATAGACCACTTCGCCGTTATAGCCATTGACGGCATTGATGTGGGTGTAGCCTGCATCGATGTAGTCGTAGAAGCGCTTCGAACTGACATCGACCGTGCCATCGGATCGGTACTTCAGGATGTCCACGCCATCGACCACGTATCTGGCAGGAGCCTTGAGCTGCTGGGTGCCCGAAGACTTGCCGTCGGCATAGACGGGCTCCCACTGGGCAGGATCCTCATCCGTCTCGATGAGGGCGATGCCGCAGGGACCGCCTTGCACGAGATTCATGTTGGGGATGGTGGCAAAGGCAGTCCAAATGAGCTTCATGGCCGGTGTGGCCGGGTTGTTGGCAGGAGCATTGCTGGCATTCGATTTGCATTCGAAGTCGGCATCGTGCTCGTCGTAGTCGGCTGCGGCATTTCCGGTGTGGTCCACAGCACTGTTGGTGACGAGGATGTGTTCGCCAGGCAGAAGGATATGATGACCTTCGTCGGGGAATTGGAAGACCTGCTTGATGTAGATGAAGTCGGTCTGCGTGGAGATGATATAGGCGGGTGTCGAACCGCTCTCCATCAGGCAGAGGTACATGCCAGCCACATCGACGGCCTCGTCGCTGTTGTTGTAGAGTTCCACGAAGCGTCCGGCGAGGTAGTTCTTGTTGTTGTTGTCCTTGCACCCCGCATAATAGACCTTGCTGATGAGCACCGACTGCTGGCGTGCGCAGCTGGTACTGAGGGTAAGACGTGTTGCATCGTCGATGAGTACCTGGTTGGCCAAGGCGCCCGAGAGGACGTAGGTGCCGTGCTGCACCGTTTCGCCCGTCGCCTCCATGTATTGGTCGGAGGTGATGCTCCACGAGGCGCTGACGTTGTAGATGTCGGGGATGACATGGGTGAAGGTGGCCGTGCCGTCGGCGTCGGTTTGGGCCATGTAGTTGTAGCCTGTGCTGCTGATCAGGGAGACGGTTTGCCCTCCTGTCAACCCTGAGAGCCCCGACGGGTTCTCGACGTTGACATAGATGGTGATGGGCTGTGTCTGGTCGTCGCTCGTCAGGCAGCTGGAGAGGCCAAGGGCGGTCAGGAAGGCCAGTGAGGCGGTCAGGAATGATCTCATAGTTGTTATAGATTAAAGTAAAGCTCGACGCCGAAGCTGAAAGACCCTGCGTTCTGCTGGGTGAGGGTGTTGGAACGGGATGTGGATTTCCAAGGCTCGTGGTAGAGCAGGTTGTTGGCATAGAACGAGAAGCCGCCTATTCGACCAAGTTCCTTGGTGAGACGACCCGACACGAGCCAGGTGACGGGTGACTTGGTGGGCTCGTTCTCGGTGCCTTTGCGGCGTTGCTTCTGGAGCGAAACGCCACGTATGGTATAACTTTCGTCAGCGAGCATGGCTGGGGTAATCTCGTGATAGGTGAGGTCGGTGTCAATCCAACTGATGGGATCCATGGCAGGCACTTCGCTGTGGGAATAGTTGTAGAAGATGGCCTGTCCGGAGAGTGATGCCACCATCTTGAGGGCGGGTATGTGAGTCACCAGGCGGAGCATGGTGCTGAACTTGCGATAGGTGGAAGTGTTCATCTCCGAAGGATAGACGACCTTGAAGGGCACGGTGTTGGCCTGGGAATAGGAAGTTGGATAGCTGGTGGGGTTGGACGAATTCATGTCCTTCGACCAGCGTTTCGATTCCATGTAGGCGCCTGTCAGATAGACG
>JAEEUA010000316.1 GCA_016286775.1 Bacteroidales bacterium | reverse complement strand
ACATTAACCCGAGAGAATTCGTCAATGCTTAAATGTTTAATTCCTCTGAAATTATTGATTTCCAGATTTTTGAATCCGTCCATAATAGGTCATTTGATATTTAACCTGCAAATATACACAATTCCCTTAAATCAACCTCAATTTGTCGGCCTTTTCTTTTTGCCCATCACATTTTTCCCCGCAATGCCTCAGTCCCAATCTCCATCCGACTAAAAGCAAACCATTTCTTCCCCAAGTCCTTCAGCTAGGCGCCGATATGATACACCGTGTCGTCGATGCAGTATGTTCCAAAATGGAACTAACTGAATCCCCTTTCCGTTTAGGAGATAGCGGGTCAAGCCCGCTATGACGGCAAGGGGCAGGACTGATGTCACCTGAGGGAGGGTGCGGAATGCTTCAAGTTTCGCAACCAGTCACAATTCGTGACCAGTTCATCTGTCACATTTTTAGATAAATGGAAAAGAAACAAAAAACCCCTACCTTTGCAAAAATTATCCACAGATGTCCTGGCTTGAAAGTCTCGGTCTTTTGGGCCTGTTTTTGGGCACCTTCCTGGCGGCCACCATCGTGCCGTTCAGTTCCGACGCGCTGTATGTGGCTGTGCTTATGGCCACGCACAACCCTATCGGCTGCCTCGTCGTCGGCACATTGGGCAACTGGCTCGGAAGTGTCACCACCTATTGGATCGGGCGCATCGGTCGTTGGGAATGGATTGAGCGATGGTTCAAGGTGAGCCCGGAGGCCATGGAGCGTCAAAAAAAGAAAGTCGACCGCTACGGCATCTGGCTCGCCCTGCTCGCTTGGGTGCCTTTCATCGGCGATGTTTTCACCCTCGCCCTCGGCTTTTTCAAAACCAAGCCCTTGGGAACCATGCTCTTGCTCCTCGTCGGCAAGTTCCTCCGTTTCCTCGTTTGGAACTTTGTTATCGGGGCGTTGTAGCTTTGAAATAGAGTTGAATACAATGAACCGCAGTCATAGATTGACTACGTCGAATCATTGATTTCTATGCTACCCACGACCCTACGCTGGCATGACATGGCTGCTGCTACGGCCAAAACCGCCCCGTGCGGCGGCAATACGCCTCATACTCCTCACCAAAATCTTTGCGAAGCCGCTTCTCCTCGCTGCGCACTTGGAAGAGCATGATGATAATGAATGCGACGAACACTAGCAATGCCCGCCAACTCCACAGTAAGACGCAGACACCGGCATAATAGATGAAGCTCCCCGTCAGCATGGGGTTGCGGCTCAGTCGGTAGGGACCTTCTGTCATCAGGTGCTTCGTGCGGGGTGCCACCTCATGCCCAAAGGCATCCATGGGGTTGCCATCGCCCTTGCGTCGCATGTAAACGATACTCCACACGCTCAGCGACAGCCCGAGCACGGCGAGCACAATGGCAAAAACCATCCTCCAAGCGGAAATGGCAAAAAAGTCAGGCCGACCTGAGGCCAGCCACATCAGTGTTGGGATGAGCAGCACGAACATCAAGCAACCGAGGGCATAACCAGCTATTTCTCTGAGTTTGTGCATATCATTAGTGCTATTCAATTGTCCTAATCTGGTCCTTCAAGCAATGATAATCAGAAAGCAAGTCATAGATGCCGTCCTCGCTCAAGACGCCGCGCTTGAGGTCTTGGGGCAATTTGCCAGCCTCATCGGCTTCGAAGTCCTTGCGCCACTGCGGCGAGTTGTAATAAGCCTCCAACTTAGCAATGTCGTGTTCAATTTCTGAGAAGTCCTTGATTGCGGCTTCCAGTCGTTTGACGACCTCCTCGCTCTTGTCGAAGAGGGATTCCATGTTTGTGATGCGTTCGATGCGTGTCATAATCAACGGTTTTAGTGAGGCAAAAATAGTGAATTTTACGAAAAATCCACCCCAAGTGTTCCACTTTCAAATTAATTCCGTACTTTTGCAGCCCGATTTTAGGCAGAATGGAAAAGAAGAACGAATTCCTGATCCCGGTCAGCGGCCTCGCCCTTGGGAGCCATTCCTTTGAGTATGAGATCAATAACGATTTCTTCGCAGGGATGGATTACTCCGAAGTGCAGCAAGGAAAGGTGTCGGTGAAGTTGGATATCGACCGTCAGGAGACCATGCTGACGCTGCATTTCGACCTCAACGGGAGCGTGCGCGTACCTTGCGACCGCTGCGCCGATGAGTTCGATCAGCCTATAGAGAGTCAGCAGGACTTCTTCATCAAGTTGGGAACAGAGAATGCCGAAGAGTCGGACGACGTGGCTGTCGTTTTGCCCGATCTGAACGAATACGATATCCGCCCTTTGGTGTACGAGTACATCATCCTCGCCATCCCGATGCACCGTGTGCATCCCGAAGGTCAATGCAACCCCGAGGTTTTGGCTATGCTCAACCGCGTGGAAGCGCCCGCCGAAGAGGAAGAGACCGACACCATCGACCCGCGCTGGGCCGCTTTGAAAGACATAGATTTGAACGATAAATAAACAATTGGTAATTAACTAGTTAAAATAACAAAGAAATGGCACATCCTAAAAGAAGACAGTCTCATACCAGAGGCGCTAAGAGAAG
>JAEEUA010000089.1 GCA_016286775.1 Bacteroidales bacterium | reverse complement strand
AGAACGGAGGTTCGGGCACAGTCTCCTATTTCGACAAGCTTCTGGCAGGTGAGAAGGACCAGCCCGCCAAGCGCTTTGCTGAGGTCATCGAAAACCCCGACGCGCTATTCAAGACCGCTGTTTCGGAGAACGTCAAGGATGCCTTCCTGCTGCTGATGAACGAGATCTATGCCCACGTAACAGGGCCCGACTACTGCAACTTCATGACAGCACGCGCCATTCGAAGCAACTTCTACGAATTGGGCATCCTCGCCAACATCGACCGCGAGATGACAGCCTACTGCAACGAGCAGAACATCATGCTGTTGAGTTCGACTACCGAAATGCTGTCGCGCCTCATCGACCAGGACGACGCGCCCTTCATCTACGAGAAGACGGGCACCCGCATCCATTCCTATATGATTGACGAGTTCCAGGACACGTCGGGCATGCAATGGGGCAACTTCAAGCCCCTGCTCAGCAACTCGCTGGCACAAGGCTACCAGAACCTCATCGTGGGCGATGTCAAGCAGAGCATCTATCGCTGGCGCGGCGGCGACTGGAACCTCCTGAATGCCGAGATCAACGACTACGAACCCCTGTCCCACAACGACGACGACACCTCGCTGATCACCAACTGGCGCTCCCTGCCCGCCATCGTGGAATTCAACAACGACTTCTTCGAATACCTTGCCGAACAGCTCGACGGCCTAATCGGCTCGAGCCGCATCAGCGCCATCTACGAGAAGGTGAAGCAGCACATCGCTTCCAGGAACCTTGGCGAAGGAAAGCCGCAGGGATTCGTCAGCATCAGCTTCCTCGAACCGACCGACGACGATGGAGCGCCCATTGACAAACCGCGTGTCGAGGACTTCGTGGCCGAAGCTTCGCGCCGCCTGCCCGAGGTCATCATCGAGCTGCAGAAGAAGGGGTTCCGTCCTTCGGACATCGCCATCCTCTGCCGCCGGAACAAGGAATGCTGCTGGGCGGCCGAGGCCCTGCTGCGCTACAAGAACGAGCATCCCGACAGCCCCTATGGCATGGACATCATCTCGAGCGAAGCCCTGCTGCTTTCGGCCCGTCCTTCGATCCAGGCGCTCGTCAGCCTGATGCAACATGCTCAGAACCCCGAATCGGACATCCTGCGTGCCATTGCCTGGAGCAACTACTTCCAGCTTGAAGGCTGCACCACCGACGAGGCTCTCACCCGCTACTTCGGCCTTAGCGAAAACGAACGCACCTTCCATCCCGAACTGGCTCATCGCCCGCTCTACGAGATGGTGGAGGAGCTTATCGCACTCTTTCCCATTGCCCCCCAGCAGCAGGATGCCCCCTTCCTGCAGGCTTTCCGCGACCTTGTCCTCGAGTTCGAGCACACCCAAGGCAGCGACCTCTCGGCCTTCCTGAAATGGTGGGGCCAGACGGGCTACAAGAAGTCCATCACCACCCCCGAGGGACAGGATGCCATCCGCATCATGACAGTCCACAAGTCGAAGGGACTCGAAGCTCCTGCCATCGTCCTGCCCTACGCCTCGTGGTCGCTCGACCTGGAAGCCAGCAGCGACATCCTGTGGTGTGAGCCAAAAGAAGAACCCTTCAAGCAGGATATCCTGCTCCCTGTCGCCCTCAAGAAGGACCTCGAGCATACCATCTTCCGCAGCGATTACATCGAGGAGCGCGAACGGGTGGTGATTGACAACCTCAACACGGCCTATGTGGCCTTCACCCGCCCCAGGGAGGCCCTCCTCATTATGGCTCCCAAGCCGGCTGCCCCGAAGAAGGGGACCAAGAAGGAAGCCAAGACACTCGAAGATTATCTTCAGATATACTGCAAGCTGCAAACGGGACAAGAAGCACTCTGCAAGGGCGTCCTGGAACGTGCCCAAAGAGCCTCGACAGCTTCGGGCGCAACTCCATCTCCAGCCACCTCGATGAATTCTGCATCCCCATCTCCAGCCACCGCATCGGGTTCTGCAACCACCTCTTCGACGTTACTGCCGCTGTCCCTGATGCCTCCCACAAAGCCCCATCTCCCCCAGCTGACCATACTCCACGACCCTGCCAAACCCGACATCACGGCCAAGCAGAAGGGCAACTACATCCATGCCGTCATGCAGGAGATCCATACGGCTGCCGATGCCGACCGGGTGATCGAGAAGCTCTATGCAAAGGGTGCCATCGATCCCGACATCATCGACCAACCCCAGATGCTCGACACCATCCACCGCATTCTCCAGCTACCTGCCGTTGCCCCGTGGTTCAAGCCCGGGCTACAGGTCCTCAACGAGCTCACCCTGATGGATTCACAAGGAAGACAACATCGCCCGGACCGCATCATCATCACCCCCTCCCAATCGGTCATCGTCATCGACTACAAGACGGGCGAATCCCATCCCGGCTATCGTCGGCAGGTGGCTGAATACATGCGGCTGCTTCGCCAGCTGGGCTATTCGAAAGTAAGGGGTTTCCTCCTCTTCATCAAGGACGAATCGATTGTCGAGGTTCGTTCGAAATAACCCCCTGCACACTTCTTCGGCCCTCTCTTTTGGACACAAAAAAGCCCCCGCCAGAACGACGGGGGCTAATTCATGAGCGAAGCAAATCAAAGGTTGCTCAGCGTGCTGGCAAACTTGGCGAACTCAAGGTCGTTCAAAGCCTTAGCCTTCAGCGAGCTATCCATACCGATGGCCTTACGCAGGTTGTCGGCCACGCCGGTAGCATTGTTGGTGCGGGCGCCTACGATAGCCAGGAGGTAATAGGTCATGGCGTTCTTGTCCTTGATGCTGTCGAGGATCGACTTGGCTGCGCTGTAGTTCTTGTTCAGGATGTTGGCAATAGCCGAGTTGTTCGACTTCACATCGCCGAAGCTCTGGACAGCCTGTGCATACTGGCCCTTGTTGGTCAGCAGCGTACCCATAGCCTCACCATATTCGGGGCAGTTGCCGGCCTTGCCGAGATAAGTCTGGGCAGCCTGCCAATCGCCATTGTTCATAGCAACGAGGCCCATGTTGAGGTTGGCCTGCGGGTTGCTGGCGTCCTTGTTGAGGATGCCCTTCCAGAGAGCCTCAGCCTCGCTGTACTTGCCCTGGGTGTAGTAGAGGTCAGCCAGGTCGTTGGCAGCACGAAGGTCCTTACCGAACTTGTTCTGGGTGTACTTGTAGATAGCCTCCTTCACGTCGTTGCCCGACATGTTGGCGAGGTAGAGCAGCTCCTCAACGGTCAGTTCATCCTTGTTGTTCTTCCAGAGGTCAGCAATCTCGTCGTCGGTGTGACCGATGTTGCGAACGGTAGCAGTCACCTTCGAATAACGCAGCTGTGGCAGAATCTCGTCAGCCAGCTCCTTGTAGGCAGCCGAGAGGTTGCGGATCTCCTGCTCGCGGCGATCGGGATCGCTGATGCGGCTCAGCACGTTCAGCACGAGCTGCTTGTCCTGGATGCTGCTGTTCTCAACCAGCTCCTTGAAGCCTTCCCAATCCTCGGCAATCTGCTCAGGGGTAATCTGGCCCTGCATCTTGGCCTTCTTGAGGAACTTGTTCAGATAGGCTGCCGAGCTCTTCTCACGACCTGCTGCGAGGCGCTCGTTGAGCGAATAGGCACCTTCTGGCGAAGCGGTGCTGACCATGTCGAGGCCTTCGAACTCGCGGCGATCCTGGTTCTTGGTAGCCGTGATGGCAGCCTGCATGTCCTTCACCTCCTGCTTCTTCTCCGACTCCGAAGCACGCAGGTTGGTGCTCTGGTACTGGTAGATCATGGTGGCGATGTACTTGTCGAAGGTGTCCTTCACGAAGTTGTCCTTGGCATAGGCGGGCGTGTTGCCATAGGCTGAGCAGAGGCTCTCGGTGGCAATCACACCATCAGCGATATAGACGCTGGGCAGCTTGATGGCCTTGCCCTTCAGTTCGGCGGTGAAGTCCAGACGGAGCTTCGAGGAAGCCATCTCATCGTTGTAGAGGAACGAGCAGCGGAATGTGCCCGTGCCACCATACTTGTAGTTGATCTCCTGGTCGTTGCCGCTCACCTTCTCGCCCTGGAAGGTTACAGGTGTGCCGGCAGTCTCACCAGTTGCATACTCCAGCACGGGGGTGATGGTGATGCTGGCCTTCTTCTTGAAATACTTCTCAGGATAGGTCACGGTGACAGTAGCGTTCACCTGGCCACCCTCTTCTACAAGGGGATTGGGATTGCATACGAAATTGTCAGCGGTCAGCGGATCGAGCTTGCCGCACGACGAAAGGGCAGCAAGCATGATTGCTGCACCGGCGGTCAGAAAAACTTTCTTGATCATAAGTATAAAAAATATTAGTTGAAGTTTGATATATGCCGTTTTCGGGGTTTATAAATGATTGTGCCGATAATACTGCGGCGCAAAGATAATCAATAATTTCGAATAATGAGCATCTTTCGTCAAATATTTCATTAAAACAGGCTATTTTTTTACTCTTTTTGTCCTAATTGTTAATTATTAATTGTTAATTGTTAATTATATCCTTGTCTTATTGCGCGGATGATAGGTCAAAATCTCTTCGCGCAGCATCTGCCGATCCACCTTCGTGTAGATTTCGGTGGTCGATATCTGCTCATGTCCCAGCATCATCTGGATGGCGCGCAGGTTGGCACCACCTTCGAGCAGATGGGTGGCAAACGTGTGGCGAAACGTGTGAGGCGACACCTCCTTCTGGATGTTGGCCTCCTGGCAATAGCGCTTCACGATGTTGAACACCATGATGCGCGACAGCTTGCGTCCGAAACGGTTCAGGAAGACGTAGTCCTCATATCCGCGCTTCACGTCGAGTTCGTTGCGGAAAATGTAGTAGTTGTGTATCTCACGCAGGGCGCTGTCGGCTATCGGCACGATGCGCTCCTTGCTGCCCTTGCCCAGCACCTGCACGAACCCCTCCTTCTCGTAGATGTGTCCGATGCGCAGGTCGGTGAGCTCGCTCACACGCAGACCGCACGAATAGAGCGTCTCGAGGATGGCCCGGTTTCGCTGGCCGTCGCACGTCGTCGGGTCGGTGGCCGCAATCACGCGGTTCACCTCGTCGAGCGTCAGGATGGTGGGGACGTGTTCGGGCAGCTTGGGCGAGTCGATGCAGTCGGTTGGATCGGTGTCCAGGTCGCCCTCCAGCCGCAGGAAACGGTAGTAGCTGCGAATGCCGGCCAGGATGCGGTTCTGCGACGTCGGGGTGATGCCCACATCGTGCAACCCCCACAGGAACGTCTCGATATCCTTTTGCTCCAGCTGTTCCAGCGTCTTCCCCAACCCATCGGCATACTTCTGCAGTTTTCCGATGTCCCGCAAGTAGGCATCCACCGAATTATCGCTCAAGTTGCGCTCAAATTTGAGGTGCGAATAATATTTTGACCAATTATTGTTGCTCATTTCAAAAAAAACTCCTATATTTGCACCGCAAAAATACGCAATTATTTGGATAAAAACAAATATAAGGGAGTGAAAAAGTAGTAAAAGGGGAGTAAAAAGGGAGTAAAAGGGACAAATGTATAATTGAGTTCCAATCATAACCTCTCAACCCCCTCATTAACTTTCGAACCGAACTTTGCTCGCGCGCAACGAAGTGAGCAACCTTTCGAAACCTTCGAACTTTTTGAACCCCTCAAACCTTCAACCCAATGCATATCCTCATCCTCAACGGCCCCAATCTCAACCTCCTCGGCCGACGCGAACCCGGCATTTACGGAGCCCAGACCTTCGAGGCATACCTCGACACCCTGCGTCGGGCCTATCCCCAGGTGCAGATCGACTATTACCAGTCGAACCACGAGGGCGACCTCATCGACCGCATCCATCTGGCCGGCTATGGCACTGATGCCAACCTTTCGAACCACTTGAGCGAAAACGACGGGAGCAACTCTTCAACTCCCTTCGACGGCATCATCCTCAACGCCGGAGCCTACACCCACACCTCCATCGCCCTGCACGATGCCATCAAGGCCATCCCCATCCCCGTCATCGAAGTGCACATCTCCAACGTCCATCTGCGCGAAGAATTCCGCCAGCACTCCTACATCTCCCCCGTAGCACACGGCATCGTCGTCGGCTTCGGCATCGACGGCTACCGTCTTGCCCTCGAAGGTCTGCTCAACATGCTCGCGCGCTGACCTATGGAAAAAGACCTCCGATACGAGGAGCTCGACAATGCGCTCGACGAATACGTCCGTGCACACATCGACCCCGAGCCTGCCCTGCTTCATCAGGTGCAGCGCCTCACCCACCTGCGACTCACCTATCCCCGCATGTGTTCCGGCCACCTGCAGGGACGGCTGCTCAAAATGCTGTGCCAGCTTGCGGGTGCCCACCGCATCCTCGAACTGGGCACGTTCAGCGGCTACAGCGCCCTCTCGATGGCTGAGGCGCTCACACCCGACCCCGTCAGCGGACGCTGCGAACTCCACACCATCGAGGTCTTCGACGAGCTCGAGGACTTTCTCCGCGACGTGATGAGCCGCGCCGGCGACCTGGGCAAGCTGATTCACCTCCACTTCGGCGATGCCCTCCAGATCGTTCCCCAGCTCGAAGGACCGTTCGACGTGGTGTTCATCGATGCCGACAAGCGCATCTACGACCAGTACTTCGAACTCGTCCTGCCCCTCACCCGACCCGGCGGTCTCATCCTCGCCGACAACACCCTCTGGGACGGCAAGGTCCTCAATCCCAACCCGCCCGAGAGCGACACCCAGACCATCGGCCTCCAGCGCTTCAACGACCTCATCGCCCGCGACACCCGCGTCCAGAAGGTCATCCTCCCCATGCGCGACGGCCTCACCCTCATCCGCAAACTATAGTATCAACCCTACAAAGTCAATGCAGCAGCCATCCTTGGCTGCTAACAATAAATTAAGGAAAAAACAACAATGGAAAATACCCGATTAGACAAAGTCAACCGCCTCCTCGAAAAAGAGCTGGCCGAAATCCTCCGACAGGAGACTGCCAAGACACGCGGTCTTCTCATCAGCGTCAGCGCTGTTCGCACGGCTCCTGACCTCTCGTTCGCCAAGGTCTTCGTCAGCGTATTCCCCTCCGACAAGGCCAAGGAAACCGTCCAGAACCTCAACGACCACGTCAGCGGCATTCGCGGTGCCCTCGGCAACAAGGTGCGCTACCAGCTTCGCATCATCCCCGAACTGCGCTTCGACATCGACGACTCCCTCGATTACCTCGAGCGCATCGACGCGTTGCTGAAGAAATAATCCACCCGTTAACGTGGCAACCATGTTTGGTTGCCTCCAACTCAATGCTATCCCTAAAAATCGCCCTGCGCTATCTCCTCAGCCGCAAGTCGCATAGTGCGATCAACCTCATCACGCTGGTGGCAGCATGCGGTGTGGGCGTCATCACCGCAGCGATGATCTGCATGCTCTCGGTCTTCAATGGCTTTGAGGGCCTTGTCAGCAGCCTTACCTCACGCTTCGACCCTGACCTGCGCATACAGCCCACCATCGGAAAGACGTTCCACGACAGCGACACGCTGCGGCAGCTGCTCCTCTCCCATCCCGATGTCATCACCGTGGGAGCCACCCTCGAAGAGACGGTTCTGCTAAGCTACGGCGGCCATCAGATACCCGCCCGCATGAAGGGCGTCGATAGCGCCTTTGCACAGGTCACCCAGATCGACAGCATCCTCCTCGGCGAAGACGGTTTCCTCCTCAAGGACGAAGTCGCCGACTATTGCATCCTGGGCGCAGGTCTTGCCAGCATCATCGGCATCAATCGTGGCTTTGTGCGTCCGCTCACCGTCTTCTGTCCCCGTCTCATCGGCAAAGGGCTCGCCAACCCCAGCGTAATCGACCGTCATTTCTCCAGCCCGCTCACCGTCGATGCCCCACGTCCCAAATCCCTGAATCTCCCGGGGGCCGACGAAGCCTTCGCTGAAGCCAACCTCTACTGCAGCAACATCTTCATGGTGCAGCAGGCCGACTACGACAACCAGTATTTCCTCTGTTCTCTCCCCATCGCCCGGCAGCTGCTCGGCGACACGCTCCTCACCTCGGCCTACGAACTGAGGCTCCGACCTGGGGCGAACGTCAAGAGGACCAAACGCGACCTCCTTGCGCTCATCGACCGCTTTACGACCTCGGATGCAGCCAATGAGAATCCATCCTCAGACAAGACGAATGGCAGCGCCCTCACCATCCTCACCCAGCACGAACAGCAGGCCGATGCCTACCGCATCATGCAGATCGAGAAGTGGCTCACCTTCCTTCTGGTCTTCTTCATCCTCCTCATCGCCTCATTCAACGCCATCGGTGCCCTCTCGATGCTCATCATCGACAAGGAGGCACAGATCGCCACACTTCGAAATATGGGTGCCGACCAGTCGCTCATCCGCCGCATCTTCACCTGCGAAGGATGGCTCATCACCGGCACCGGGGCCCTAGCAGGCCTCGCACTTGGCATCGTGCTCTGTCTGCTCCAGCAGCACTTCGGCCTCATCTCGCTCGGAGGAGGCGACACCACGCGCTACGTCATCGCCGCCTATCCCGTCGTGCTCCAATGGAGCGACGCCCTCCTCACGCTCCTTGCCGTAGCGGCAGTCGGTTTCCTTTCGACCTACTACACCGTCAAATCCACGTTGTAGGCTACGACAAAAATCCCGACACAAATGTGCCGGGATAAAGCCTTGAAGAGCGTTTGCCGTTCAGACGACAAACATCAAAAGCGAACGAATGGACTTATTCCTCGTCGTCCCAGATGCTACTCTTGCCACGAGCAGAGCCGTTGCCACCGCCGCCATAGCTCAAGCCAATGTCGCTGGAGGTGCTAACCTTACTTACAGGGGAGGTGCATGTGATCTGGGACATGTGATACTCTACCACGTCCATCGTGGGCTTTGCATAGAATTTCTTGTTCATCTTGCAGTATTTTATATGATATTACTTATTATCTATATTAGAAAATCGGTACAAAGATATTATTTTTTCCAAAACGATGGACATACCACCCCCTACTTTTAACATTTATTTAACATTTTAACTCCATTTCTGTCTAAATATATCCAAAAAGCTATGACGATTAAACACTTTTTTGTCGCACTGGTCAGCCTGATGCTGATGACTTCGGCTTTTGCCCAGGACGAGAACCGGGCCGATGACACCGCGCTGGTTTCGGACGAAACAGCGTGGGTGGACGACATCGACACCCTGACTTGGGAGAACGACTCGATCGAAGCGGACAGCATCGCGCCGGAAGACCTGGAAATACCGGACCTTGACCTCTCGGCCTACGACTACGGCCCCGAATCGGGCGACACGGGCCTCGTCATCCTCATCCTGCTGGGTGCCCTGCTCTCCTTCATCGGCGTCTGCACGGGCCTCTACCTTCTGGTAGCCGAGATGGCGCGAAACCGCCAGAGGAACGTTGCCGCCTGGATTCTGCTGAGCATCTTTCTCACCCCGCTCCTTGCCCTTCTCCTCCTGCTCCTCGCCGGCAAAACCGACAACAGGCTGCCAGAACAGGGCTATAACAAGAAAGAATGAGCAAAAGATTTCCTAAGAAACAAAAAACGTGAATTTGCAGTTTACATTTGCGTCAATTCGACATATAATAGTGTAAGCCCACGGTGGGTTTATAAATTAAATAATGTGAGGATATGATTTTGATTGAAAACAAGAGAACAAAGGTTGAGATTTTGAAGGAGAAGTATCCGGGTGCCCAGATTATCGATGTAACCAGCAAGTCGAACGACGTCTGGGTGAAGCTGAGTCCGTTCTTTCCTGTGGGTGGCATTCCTGTTCCATTCAGCCCCGAGCACGAATCGGCTACGGTGGAAGGTATCTGGCAAGGCCTGAAGGTCTTCGAGAACCAAGGCGTTGATGTGACGAAGATGCAACGCCGCGACATGAGCAAGATCAAGCGCACGACGCGAACCCTTGGTCCCTGCCTGGGGCATCAGAAGGGCCTGGAATCGGAGGAGCTGCTGGGTTACATCGAAGCCCGCAAGCTGATTTATGTTCCCTCCTACAACTGGATGCTGGAGAATCGCTGCCAGAACCTGTTGCTGAAGCTCAAGGATTTGAGCGTGAAGGGATTTGTGGTGCTGCTCGACTACGACACCAATCCCGACATCGACGACCCCCGCAAGCCATTGAGCCACGCCTCGCTGATCGTCGAGGCCGTCAAGAAGCTGCTGACCGAGGAGGAGCTGGCCGACTGGCCCCGTCAGGTGAAGGAGATGAAGGCGCGTGCCAAGGAGAAGGCCTCGCAGAAGAAGGACTGGAAGGCACGCTGGCTGGAGATGAAGAAGCAGGCCGCCGTGGTGGGCAACCCCTCGCAGTACAATCCCGTCTGGGTATGGGAACAGCAGAAGGCCGGTAAGAAGTTCGACTTCGTCTTCTTCTGGGAAGCCGGAAAGAACACAAAGCTGCTGGAAAATCCCACGAAAAACTGCCTCAGCCAATGGGCGATGTGCAATTTCGAGGTGGACGGCGTGACCTACAACTGCGCCGAGCAGTACATGATGGCCGAAAAAGCCCGTATCTTCGGCGACGAGGAGGTGCGTGCGCAAATCCTGGCTACGGATTCACCCGAAACGATCAAGAAGCTGGGACGCGAAGTGAAGGGCTTCGACCCCGAGGTCTGGAACCAGCACAAGTTCAACGTAGTGGTGAAAGGAAACCTGGCAAAATTCAGCCAGAATCCCCCGCTGATGGAGTTCCTGAAGAAGACGGGCTCGGCCGTGCTGGTTGAAGCAAGCCCCTACGACAAGGTCTGGGGCATCGGCATGAAGGAAGGCGACAAGGACATCGAGGACGCCGAGAAATGGTTCGGCATCAACCTGCTGGGCTTCGCACTGATGGTGGTCAGGGACCAGCTTTGATGTTTGCAAGGTTGAAAATGTTTTCGGGGGCAAGGGAAAGCGTTTATCTTTGCCCCCGAATTATCACTTAAACACAAGGAATAGGATGAAACAGCTACAAATTACCCCAAGCATCACGAATCGTGATGACGATTCGCTTGACATCTATTTGAACGCCATCTCGAAGGAGAAGGCAATCACCACGGAAGAAGAGAAGGAGCTGGCACGCCGCATCCATCAGGGCGACAAGCAGGCCCTCGACAAGCTCGTAAGGGCCAACCTGCGCTTTGTGGTGTCGGTGGCCAAGGCGTACCAGAACCAGGGCATGAGCCTTGCCGACCTCATCTCGGAGGGCAACATCGGCCTGGTGAAGGCGGCAAGGGCCTACAACGAGAACCAGGGCGTGAAGTTCATCTCCTACGCCGTATGGTGGATTCGCCAATCCATCATGCAGGCGCTGACCGAAGACTCGCGCATGGTCCGCCTGCCCCACAACCAGGACACCCTGCTGCGTGCCATTCGCCGCGTCGCCAACCGCATCGAACTGACCGAGGGACGTCCGGCCACCTCCGACGAGGTAGCCGAGGAGCTGGGCATCGACGAGGAGAAGGTCGTCGAACTCCAGCGTGCCGGCCGACGCAACTCGAGCCTCGACGAACCGCTCAGCGACGAGGACGGCGGCACCCTCATCGACGTGACGGCCGACAAGGACAGCGAACGCGTGGACAGGAACCTCGAGACCGAATCGCTCAACACCGAGCTGGAGAGGCTGATGAAGGCCATGCTCAAGGAGCGCGAGATCACCGTGCTCAAGCTCGTCTTCGGCATCGGGTGCACCATTCACAGCCACGAGGAAATCAGCCACATCCTCGGACTTACCCGCGAACGTGTGCGCCAGATCAGGGAACATGCCATCCAGAAGCTGCGCAAGAGCACCCGCATGAACCACCTGAAGGTCTATAACAACTAAAAAAAGACAAGTTTCGCAGGCCCAAGCCGTCACTGGGCACCTGCGAAACTTGTTCCATAGGTGTATGAAAATAATAATGTACTCTTGTTTACGTAGGGTATAAAAGAAAGAAATAGGAAAAATTAATCTGTTTTTAGTAGAGGAAATTGCAAAGTGGAATGTGCGATTCCGTGCTAATTTCACCGTTTACACATTTTTTTGGCATTTTTTGGGGCAGATTACAAAAAAAACTTGTATCTTTGTCACACAAAAAAATGTGAATTAATAAGCATATTATGATTGAATATTTTAAAGTCACGAATTTCAAGTCTTACAGAGATGAGACTGTGCTGTCGTTTGTAGCATCCCGCAAGGAGAATAGTCCGAATAACGACCTGCCATTGTCGTGGTACAAGGAGATTGATGGAAAAAGAATTCTGAAACTATTGATTGCCGTAGGTTTGAACGGCGCGGGCAAAACCAAAATGATCAATGCCATTGGATACCTGAAGGAGAAGGCAACCATCCGCCCGCAGCTGCCTACTATCCTACCCGACTATCAGCCTTACCTGCTCGATGCCGAATCGAAAGAGAAAAACACAGAACTTGAATTGTCTTACTACATTGATGAAGTAAACTATATCTATACGCTGAGTATCTCCCGCGATCGAATCGAAGAGGAGGAATTGAAGATTAAAGGACGTGGAATGCGTATTTATCATCGAAAATATGACAAGGATACCCAAACGATAAGAATTACTTTCGGAAGCGCCTGCGACTTGAACGAATCCGACCAGCATGACCTTGAAATCAACATCTGGAACAACGCCACCGTACTTGCCACTTTTGGAGCTATGAATCTGGAAAGCAAATTGTTGAAGACAAATTTCGACTATTTTGTAAACAGAGTCAGCCTGGTGCATAAATCGAATATTTCATTGGCGGACAAATTATCGACAGGAGATCAGGAAAGAGATAAGAAGGTAAAGACCCTCCTGATACAGCTGCTTCAGGATGTCGGTTCGAGAATTATTGATTATAAGATAGAGGAAGTTAGCATCCACCTGAATGAGCTGATAAAGACTGAAACACCCGACATCGTAAAAAATGTTTTGCAGCAACAATATCCCGATGGCAAACTGAGC
>JAEEUA010000003.1 GCA_016286775.1 Bacteroidales bacterium | reverse complement strand
CTTGAGCTGAGGACATTTTTTTCTTAACATGAATTATCGCGAATGATCATGAATTGTTTTTTTATCACGGACAAGACAACAGACGGAAGGAAAAGCCTGAAAGGCTGACCAGATTATAGGCGGGGGTGTTAACCCCCGTTTATATTGGTTTCCGACTGAAGGAGTGCTGAAGGCACGAAAGACCATCTTTCGCCCTTTCAGGGCTTCCGTGGTTGGGGGATTCTTTATCGACCGGGGGCTTACACCCCCGTCTGTGGTCTTTTCGCCCCTTCGGGGCTATTCGAAATCCTATGCTTGTTTGCGATAAAGTATGAAGCGGCTGAGCGACTGGAGGGCTTCGTTGGCTTGGGCGAGGCCGCCGAAAGCGATGCTGACCTTGCGCGCCTGGTCGCGGTCGGTAGCCTTGAGGTCGTCGAAATCGATGGCTCCGTTGAGGGCGATGTAGCTGGCCACCTGGCGCATCACTTCGCGCTGCTTCTCGGTCTTCTCGTTGTTGCGCTGACCGCACCAGAGGTTGAAGTACTGCTGGGCGTGGACGCTGAGGCATTCCATTTCGGTGATCTGATGGTAGGCAAAGCGCACGAGCTGGATGATGTTGGTGAGGGCTTCGCGCTCGTCGCTGGTGGTAGGCTTGTGGACGCTGTTGGGGCTGACGAGGGCGTAGTCGCTCCACAGGCGCGACGAGGTGAAGTGGTTGTTGGCCATCTTGAGCGCGTTCTCGAGGTCCTTGAGCAAGGCGTAGGTCAAGGGTTCGCCCTGGTTGTTCCAGATGATGCGCAGGGCTTCGATGGAGTCGCGGTTCTTCTGGCAGAATTGCTCGAAGGCCGACGTGTTGTGCTGTGCCTCTTCGCTCGAGAAGCCGCTATAGATGAGGGTGTCTTCGCCCGGCATCAGCGTATCGACGAAGCCGGCGAGGAGGATGAGCAGGAATTCGCGCGCCTCGGGATGATGGGTGATGGGCGCCACAAGTTCCTTGCGCTCGATGTTGGGCTCGTTGATGTCGATGTAGGGCGGCAGGGTTTCGTTGGAGAGGGCGTTATAGATGCGCGAGGCGAGTTCCTTCATTCCGATGCCTGCCAGCTTTATGAACTGCTGGCGCTGGTCGTCGTTGGCCTTGTTGAAGATTCGGCTCAGACGGCCAGCAAAGTCGCGCAACTTCTCATCGTCGAGGTTGCCGTGGCAGAGCAGCTCCATCAGGCGCGCCAGGGTGAGCGGCTTCGAGCCAGGTTCGAGCGTGGGCGTCGGGATGGTCATGGCATGCTCGGTGACACCCACGGCATCGACGAGCATGAAGAAGTCCTTTGACCGGGCATTGGGCGTGACGAGGCGGAGCTGGCTGTCGCCGATGGTGCGCACGCCGCGTCCCTTCATCTGGATGAAGAGGGGTTCGGAATCGACGTCGCGCATGAAGATGAGCACTTCGAGCGGCTTGACGTCGGTGCCTGTGGCGACGAGGGTGCAGGTGACGGCGATGCGGAACTTCGGATCGATGCGGAACGAACGGATGAGGCCCTCGGTGTCGTTGCACGAATAGGTTATCTTCTGGACATAGGGGTCGTCGGGGTCGGGATGACCGAAGACTTCGCGTGCGATGCGGACGATGTTGTTGGCGTGCTGCTCGTTGAGGGCGAAGATGAGCGTCTTGGGGAGATAGTCGAGGTTCGGTTCGCGCGGCGGGTCGCAGAACATCTCGGTATAGACGTTGTCGCGGTAGGTCTCGAGGATGAGCTTTATCTGCGAGGGGTTGACGATGGAACGGTTGAGTTCCTGCGGCGTGTAGTTGCGCCCTTCGCGCTGGGTGATGGTTTCGACCTCGCCCGTGTAGCGCGTTTCGTGTCGCGTCCTGTCGCCCTTGCGGATGGCTCCACCATTCTCGGTGACTTCGGTCTTGATGCGATAGGTGCGGCCCTCGACGTTCACGCCGTCGGTGATGGACTGTTCGAGCGTGTAGTTGATGACGATGTTGTCGTCGAAGAAGGCGCGCGTCTCGGGGATGGGCGTGGCGGTGAGGCCAATCATCAGGGCCTGGTCGAAGTATTCGAGCACACGGCGCCAGTTGCCATAGATGCTGCGGTGGCACTCGTCGATGATGATGATGTCGAAGAAGTCGTGACCGAGGACGGGATGCTCGGGCAGCTCCACTTCGGCGGTCGGGGTGTAGGCGTCGTCGGCATCGTCGTCGGTGATGTCGTCGCCCTTGAGCAGCGAGAAGAGGCGCTGGATGGTGCAGATCACGACGTTGCTGTCGGTGGGCACGTTGGCCGAACGGAGGCGGTTGACGGCATATTCGGTGCTGAAGGGGTCGCCCGTCTGCGTGTACTTGAATTTGCCGAATTCCCCTTCGGCCTGCTTGCCGAGGTTGTTGCGATCGACGAGGAAGAGAATGCGCCGCATGGGCGTGAAGGCCAGGAAGCGATAGGCGGCGAGGCAGGCGGCATAGGTCTTGCCTGCGCCGGTGGCGAGCACCATGAGCGCACGCCGACGGCCGTTGCGGAACGAGGTTTCGAGCTCGGTGATGGCTTCGTACTGACAATTGCGCAAGGGACCTTGCTTCAGGTAGGGCAAGCCGGCAAACGGATTGTCGATGCCCAGCGTGCGCACCAGCTTCCAGGGTGTGGGCAGCGTGCGCTTATAGGTTTCGAGGTCGTCGTCGGAGACGAGGCCGCCCTTTCGATAGTCCTCGAGATAGGACACTTCGCCGTTGGACGTGATGCCGAAGGGCAGGGGCATTTGCCACGTCTGATAGATGCAGGGCGTGTGGCAGGCATAGCCGTAGGCCTGGTCGCGCACCTTTTCGTCCTTGACGTTGATTTCGGCATGCTTCGCTTCGAGAATGCCGATGGCCTTGCCGCCTGCGAAGAGCATATAGTCGGCACGGTCCATGCCCTTGACGAGCGTTTCGCGGATGGCTACAGCAGCATCGGTCGGGCTGTAGTCCTTTCGGTCCACAACCTTCCAGCCCGCCTTTTCGAGCATCTCGTCAATCTTCAGTCTTGCTTTCTCTTCTGGTTTCATAGGTGGTTCGACGCCGCAAAGATAAGCATTTGTGGTGAAAATACCAAAAAAAGAGGGGAAAAATCCCCCCTTTTTATTGATGGTATGGCGGTAATATCCGCGTTTGGCTATTTTCGTTCCGCTAATTCGATAATTCGGGATAGAAAACGGGACTTACTTGATCAGCAACTTGCGACCCTTGTGGATGTAGAGACCCTTGGCCGTGGGCTGGGCGTTGAGGCGACGGCCGTCGAGGGTGAACCATGCGTCGGACGATGGGATTTCGTTGGTGACGTCGATGGTCGGGATGGCGAGTTCTGCGTTGGCGATATATTCGTCCTGGAGCTTAGTCAACTTGCTGATGATACTCATGACGAAGAGCATGGCTGCATCGAGGTGTGAGCCTTCGGTGGTATAGGTTTCGAGGTTGTCGTCCACGATGCCGCACTCGTTGCTCAGGAAGTCGCGCATGTGCTCCATGTTGTAGTAAGGCACAATCTCGTCGGTGGTGGAATGATAAAGGAAGAAGCGGGTGTCGGGATTGGGCGTCCAACCGGAGCAGACGGAGTTGGCGTCGAGCGCCTGGAAATAGGTTTCCATCGCGGGGTTGGAACGGGAGAAATAATCGGTCTTCAACATCTTATCGACCTGAATACCAGTGGTGATATCGCCACCGATGTAAGCGAAGATGGAGTCGTTGAGGTCGTCGGTGGAGAGCGCCTTGCTGTCGTTCCATTCGATAAGCTTGGTGTCGAGGGGCGCATGGAAGATGTCGCTATACTTGATGTCGAGGTTTGCACCTTCGATCTGACCTTCGGCGATGAGGGAGATGGCGCAGGGATAGGGGAAGGTGGCACCGGGGACGAGCAGCGAATCGGTCATGGCGCTGATGTCGTAGGGGCCGTCGCCGCAAAGGGTATAGTCGATGTGCGAGATGACTTCGGGATCGACTTCATGGGTGTCGAAATAGCGCTGAACGGCCATTGAGGAGTGTCCGCCCTGCGAATAGCCGAACTGGGCAAAGAGGTCGCCCACGGCGTAGTCCATCTTCTTGAGCAGACGACGTGCGGCACCCACGGCATCGATGTGGTTGATGGCGGTGATGTCGGCAATGAGGTAGGCCTGTGGCTTGTCTTCGGTCACGCCAAAGCCGTAGCTGTCGGGGCTGACAAGGATGTAGCTTGGGCCGAGGGTTGTGAAGGGGCCTTCGATCATAGGATTATCGGTGACGGTGGGCGCCTCTTCGCGCATAGTCATGGTGTAGTGATTGCTGAGCACGAGTCCGCAGGCGTTGAATTCCTTGCCGGCGATTTGGAGCGTCTCTGTGCGCTCGAAGATGCGCTGTGGGAAGAAGAGTGCAGCGGAGAGTGTGACGGGAGTGACGCCATCGGGGGCCACGCTCTCGTAGGTGTAGTTGACGCGGTAGAAGGGCATCGGTCCCAACATGCTGAACGTCATCTGCGTGGTGTCGATGATGGCTTCTTCAGCCGAAAGGCTAAGGGTGCACGCCATGAGGAGTGCGGAAAGGTAGAGTTTTGTTTTCATATCTTGTGGTTTAGAATGTAATAAAATACTTCAGGATAAATAGTTGCGTGCAAAATTAATGAAAAAAATGGAATGCGCTGAGAAAAATGCAAATATTTCTCGGAATTCGGCTGCGTATCGTTGTTTGGTTGGTGATTTTCAAAGTCGGTATGACAATAAACCTCTCTCCATACGAATTATCATGAATTAACTACGTATTTTTTTTAAGAACACTAACTGTAGTTTTCTTTTAACACGAATTATCATGAATTGTTCACGAATTTTTCATGAATTATTTTTTTTGTATGTGGTGAAAATGGCATTCTTTATTTTAGGTGAAAATGGCCGCGTCTCTCGCTTCAATAGCGGAGACTTGGCTGTTCTTTTAACACGAATTATCATGAATTAACCACGAATTTTTCATGAATTGTTTTTTATTCAGGTGATTAATCTTTTATTCTTGTGAAAATGGCCGCGTCTCTCGCTTCAATAGCGGAGACTTGGCCGGAAAATGTGCTGCCTCCAATAGGCAGCAGAAAATCGCACTTCGTGCGGAAAATCCTGCTCGTCCTTCAATAGCATAAGCCTGAAAGGCTGAAAAGACTACAGGCGGGGGTGTAAGCCCCCGTTATACCGGGTCCCAACAAAATGAGTGCTGAAGGCACGAAAGATCTTTCGCCCTTACAGGGCTTCCGTGTGGGGGGGATTCTTTACCGGGGGTTGTTCCCTTCGGTCACGTCCGAGAGAAGAATCACCCCCGTCTGTGTTCATGTCGCCCCTTCGGGGCTGTTATCTCGTTCCGACCATACACCAATCTGATAAATCTGTTCAATCCGTAGCGTTATAGAAATATGTTTGGGGCCGGATGGATTTTCCGCACGAAGTGCGATTTTTTGCAGGTATTGGACCTGCACATTTTCCGGCAGAAACAACCAGGCCATTGGGCCGAGGTTGTCTGCCATTTTCACCTGACTTTGAATGTTGTCGCTGCGCTCAAAATCTCACAAAATATAATTAAAAATCTTTCAAGTGAGGATTGTTCGATTTTATATAAGATTTTTGATAGATTTTGAGCATAGCGACCATTGTGCCGAGGTTGTCTGCCATTTTCACCTAAAAACTAAGCGCTACAGATTCAGCAGATTAACCAGATTTAATTAGCTCGTTCAAGCTGAAATCTGTGAAATCCGTTAAATCCGTAGCGCAAAGAAATTCTCTAATTCGCGAATTCGTGATAGAAAGAGAACGTTACTTGATTACGACCTTCTTGCCGTTGTTGATGTAGAGACCTGCGGCAGCGGGCTTCTCGTTCAGGCGACGGCCATCGAGGGTGTACCAGGCATTTGCGTTGGCAGCAGCATTGTTGACCTGCTTGATGGAAGTGGTCTCCTCGTCGAAGTTGAGGACGAAGGACTTGATGTTGCTGCTTTCTGTTGGGAGATCCAATACGAAGTATGCGCGGAAGGCACCGATGGTGATATTTGAACCTTCTTCAGGAAAATAAAGTGTGTTTTCTTCACCAATAAAAAGCGTATTCTTATCACCAGCTTCGGGGGAATATGAATTGAATATGCCTTTGAAAGTGGCAGGGCCGTTTCCAACAGAACCTTCAGTTACATTTTTGATTGTTACTTGTTTGAATACTGGATACTCAATCACGCCATTGCTGCCATTCCATCTGATAATATAAGGAGTTCCAGCAGTGATGCTTTTAACTGCTCCTTCTTCGCTGAAGTTAAGTGAAAGCTCGCCATTGGCTTCGTTGAAAGATGAACTGGTGAAGGTGCGGATATCAGCACCATAGAGTGGATTTGTTTCTTTGGCCAGATCTTCAGCGCTGAGGTCAAATGGCAGACAGAGGGTATTCCAGTAGCCATCCTTGTAGAGCTTGCGGCCGGTGAGTTCTACATCGAGAGTTTTATTATTATATTCAGCAAGAGTGTTGCTGTTACTCTGCTGAGTGTCGTAGAGAGGAGTTGGTGGGAAACCTTCAACAGTCAATGTCTTATCACTATTGATGATAAAAGTGTATAAGCCTGGACTTTGGATAAGGAAGTTTTTTCCAGCATCACCTGCAATCAATGATAAATTGGAGTACATGGTGTTTAAAACCCAGAACTCATCATTAGCTACAGCGCCGTAATAATTTCCACCATCTTTGGCGTCACGAATTTTGAAACGGGTATCTGCTTGAATCAAGTATTGAATACTGTAAGTGCCATCTCCATTGTCGGTCATTTTTCTAGGTTCTCCCCAAGAATTGAAAGATCCGGCTAAGTAGAGACTGAAGCCAGAGACAGTGAGTTGGTTATCCTTGATGGTGAAGGTGTAAGTAGATTTGGAGGGGACAGACATATTGCCTGCATCATATAAATCTACGGTTGGGGAAAGAAAGTTAGGACTAGTGTTCGATCCCAGCCATTCATCATAATCATGAACAATTTTGAATTCTCCCTCAATCTCTCGAGTCAGAGTGTATGCTCCAGTTTCACTGTCGTATGAGAAAGCTACTCCATGTGCATCCCAATTATTGAAGACACCAGCGAGAAAGTAACCCGAATAACCAGCAGCAAAGGCCGTATTAACACTTGCAGCAAGAAGAAGGGTTGCTGCTAAAGAAAGTAATTTTGTTTTCATAAATTATAAAAAATTATAAATTAAGATAAAACGATAATTCTTGATACTCTTATTCTTCGTCCCAGATGCTGCTTTTGCCACGAGCGGGGCCGTTGCCACCTCCGCCATATTCCAAGCCAGCGCCGTTGGAATTAACACTTTTCACAGAGGTGCATGTGATCTGGGACATGTGATACTCTACCACGTCGAACGTGGGTCTGGTGTAGATTTTCTTTTTCATAGATAATGTATTTTTTAGTTGTTTGATTTTACAGGGTTTGTTTTTCGCCTAAAACGGGTGCAAATTTATAGTATAAATTCATAACATCCAAATTTTCATTCCATTTTTTTTGCTATTTTGTTTCATTTTATCATTTATTTGGTTGATTTGATTTGTTTTTGTGCCATTTATGGTGGGATAAATGCAATTTTTCTTAAATAAAGTTCTTTGTTTCGAAAAAAAACGGTATATTTGCGGCGAAAATACATCCTAAATTTGTTTGCACATGAATGAATTGACTAAATCAGAGGGTTCGGCCGTGGTACAGAATACGGCGGGGCTGAAGGAGATCAAGTTGTGTCCCGACGGAAAATACCGCTGGGTGTACGAAATGAATATGCTGAAGAACCCGACGCTGCTGCTGACGTTGTACAGGTTCTTTGGCATTGTTGTCCTCATCCTGATGGTGATTCTTTTGTTGATAGGACTCTTCAGTGATGACTTCCTGGATGCACTGATTATAGCGGGAAAGATCAGTCTGTTTATGGCTGGTTTCTTCGCGGTATTGATGCCGGTGGGATACCTGCTTGTTGCTGCCATCTACAAGGGGAAATACATTGTGGTGTTTGAGATGGACGAGCATGGCATCGAGCACCGCCAGCTGGAAGCCCAGGTGAAGAGGATACAGGCGATGGAATGGCTTACGGCGCTGGCTGGCCTGGCTCGCGGCAGTTTGTCGACGATGGGCGCGGGTATCCTCGGGGCAACAAAGACCGCGAGCTATTCTTCGTTCGAATCTGTGTTCACGGTGAAGCCTCACCGCTGGCGCCACATGATTGAGGTGAACCAGCCGACCTCCTTCAACGAGGTTTATGTCGATGAAGACTTTGATTTCGTGCTCGACTACATCCGCAAGCATTGCCCGAAGGTTAAGTGAATTGTTTCGTGTTAAAATTATGTATAGTTTATCCTGAATAGATACTTATGAAAAAACTGAAGAAATCGGAAACGTCGATGGTGACGCAGAAGGCGCCTGGGCTGAAAAAGATTGAGCTTTGCGCCGATGGTAAATACCGCTGGGTGTATGAATTCAACATGCTGAAGAACCCGACTATCTTCTTCACGGTGCTGAACGTCTTTGGCGTGCTCATCATCGTGCAGGTGGTCCTGCTCGTAATCATTGGCCTTTATGATGGCACGAGCCTGCTCGAAACGCTCAAGAACGCAGGAACGGTGTCGCTGGTCATGCTGGGCATTTTCTTTGTGCTGACGTTACTGGGTTATCTGGTTGTGGCTGCGCGCAACAATTGGAAGTATGTGGTGCTTTTCGAGATGGACCATGAAGGCATCGAGCATCGCCAGCTGGAATCCCAGGTGAAGAAGGCGCAGGCCTGGGGGTGGATTACTGCGATGGTGGGCCTGGCAACCGGCAATCTGAGTACGGCTGGAGCGGGTATCCTTTCGGCCACGAAGAAATCGAGCTACTCGACGTTCTCGGTTGTGCGCAGCATCAAGCCGTATCGTAGCCTAAATCTGATCAAGGTGAACGAGCCGTTCTGCCTGAACCAGATCTACGTCGATGAGGACTTTGATTTCGTCCTCGACTTCATTCGCTCGCATTGCCCGAAGGTCAAGAAATGAGAGTTGCGCGGCGAATGAGGTGCGCGATGAGGTAAAGACGATAACGGATGCGGAACGTCCAGGGCTTGTGTTCGTTCTGACCGCCCTGGGACGTGTTGCCTGCATGGCGTCGGTAGTAGATAAGGGGCTGGTCGAGAACCTTGGCGCGTCCGAAGGCGGAGGCGCAGAGGAAGAGCCAGTTGTCGTGGGTGCAGAGCAGATGGTCGGACGGGAAGGGGAGTGCCTTCTTGAGTACTTCCTTGCGTACGGCAAGACAGCACCCGAGGAAACTGAAGCGAAAGAGATTGCCCGCCAGGCCGCGGAAGATGTGGCCCTTGATGCGATAGTAGGAGGGACTGGTGGGCGTGAGTGAAGCATCGGTGATGATGGCATCGTGCGCCACCACCGAATAACCTTCGTCGCGCAGACAATGCACCACGGTTTCGACCTTGTTGGGCAACCAGACGTCGTCCTGGTCGCAGATGAAGATGTAATCGCCCTTGGCATAGCTAAGGGCGTTTTCGAAGTTGGCCGTGTAGCATCGCTGGCTATTGTTGCGGACGATGCGGATGCGCGGGTCGCCGAAGTCGCGAACCACATCGAGCGTGTGGTCGGTGGAGCCGTCGTCGGAGATGATGATCTCGTCGTCGGCTGACAACTGTGCGCAGATCGATGCGAGCTGCTCGGTGATATATAGAGCTCCGTTATAGGTGGCTATGCAGACAGATATCATCTGAAGGTTAGGAGGGGTTCGAGGGGGTTGAGGGGTTTGAGGAGTTGGTGACTTCCTCCCAGATGCATTGGCGACGCTGGGCGAGTATCTTTCGGGAGTACTTTTCCTCGAATATGCGACGGGCTCCAGAGGTGAGCTTCTGACGCAGCTGGTCGTCGCGCATCACGTGGCGCAATGCATCGGCAAATTCTGCGGGTGTGTCGGCAATCAGGCAGGCTTCGCCATCGGGGAACTCGATGCCTTCGACGCCTACCGATGTGGTGATGATGGGCGCACCCAGGGCGGCTGCTTCGAGAATCTTCATGCGCATGCCGCTGCCCGAAAGGATGGGGACAATCATGATGCTGTTGTTGGCCACCATGTCGAGACGTTCGACGAAACCCAGCAGGTTGACCTTGATGTTGCTGAGGTTGACGTGGCGCACCCATCGCTCCTCCCAGCCTTTGCCCACTATGTCGAGGCTGCGTGCCAGTCCGCCCTTCTTCCAGTTGATGCGGGGTGCCACCTTGTTAAGAAACCACTCCATGCCCTCGAGGTTGGGCGTGTGGCTGGTGCCGCCGACGAAGACGACACGTCGGTTCCACTTGCTGTAGTTGAGGGTGGGGGTATTGATGGCGAGGGTGGAGGTGTAGAGCGGCACGGAGAGGCCTACACTGGCGAGCTGCTGGCGATCGACGTCGGTGACAGTGACCACAGCATCGTACTTGTTGCAGTCGCGTATCTCCTCCATCTTGATGAACTTCTGCAGGCGTGCCTCCTTGTGACTGAGGCTATAGGGCTGCAGGAAACGGTCGTTGCGGATGAAGCGCAGTTCGTGGTGGATGAAGATCTTCTTGAGTCCCTTGGGCAGGATGTCCGCCATTTTAAGATATTGGTAGAACTCGACCTGGAAAAGGTCGGGTTTCTTTTCGTCGATGATGCCGTTGACGAACCGCTTGAAGTCGCCGGTCATGTAGTAGCCGTAGTGCTGCAGGATGCGGTCGATCTGGAATCGGCGGTTGTCGGCACGGAACTTGAGGTTGAAGGCGCGGCGTGCCTTGTCGAAGAGGAAACGCGGGTGGATGAGCTGACGGGTGTAGGGATAGGGCCGCAAATCGACGTCGGGCCACAGTTGCTGCAGCTCGCGCATGGCCGACCGCGTGTTGTCGGCGTTTTCGGGGAAGATGAGTGTGATTTCGTTGTCATTGCGCAGCTCCTCGATCATATTGAATACGCCCTGTGCGCCGCCCGAAGTGAGCGGATAAGGGAGGACGATGGAGGCGATGATGACTTTCACGGGTGAGGATGGGGGGTTGGAGGGGGGGAGGGCAGCCAAGGATGGCTGCCACTGGAACGCGGGTTATGAGGGGTTAGGAGGGGGTAAGAGGGATGTTCGGTTCTTTAACTTCCTTCGTTTCCCATTTTGAGCAGCATGATCAGCTTGAGGGAGAGGTCGAAAAAGATGATCTTGGCGGCACCGTTCTGGGCGATGTCCTTCTCGGCCTTAGCCAGTTCGTCCATGATGCCTTCGACGTTGTTGTGATTGACAAAACGGTGGAAGCGCGACGAGAACTGTGCCTCGTCGTCCTCAAGGTAGTTGATGCTGCTTCCTTCGGGCATGGAGATGCCGAGGATGAAGTTTTCGCGTATCATCGACTGGGCATACTGCAGGTAGTCCTGCTGACGCTGCCGTCCGAGGGAGGCCATCTCGAGGCTCCAGTCGCGCATGTCGAAGATCTTGCGCGAATAGCTGAGACGCATCATGGCGCAGAACTTCTCGAAGAAGTACTGTCGTTCGTCCTCCTCGATACGGGGCTGCATCCAGCGCGGGTCGAGGGGCGGAATGTTGAGGCGCTGGCAGCGGCTCTGGATGGTGCCGAGCACGCGGTCGGGGTCGTTGCTGACCAGGATGAAGAAGGTCTTGGGATAAGGCTCCTCGATGATCTTGAGCAGCTTGTTCGACGCCGTCTCGTTGATCTTTTCGGGCAGCCAGATGATCATGACGCGCTTGTCGCTCTCGAAGGGCTTGGTGGAGAGGATGCGGATGATGCTGGAGGCCTCGGACTTGTAGATCTGGGCGTTCTTGCCCTCGTCGCTGATGTACTTCACCCAGTCGGTGTAGGTCATGTCGGGGCGTCGCAGCAGCATGTCGCGCCACTCGGCAATGTAGTCGAGACTGACTGCCGAATCGTCGCCCGACTGGCCTTTCCTGTTGACCACCGGGAAGGCGAAGTGGAGGTCGGGGTGCTGCAACTTATGGACCTGCAGGCAGTGGGGACACTGTTCGCAGGACTCACCGTCGGGAGTATGATGTTCGCAAAGAATGTACTGGGCAGCAGTCAGGGCCAGTGTCATCGCTCCCGAGCCTTCGCGACCCGAGATCATCAGAGCATGGGGCATGCGGTCGTGGTCGATCGCATCCCTCAGCTGCTGTGCGGCTGCCTGTTGGCCGGTGATGTCACGGAAGAGCATTATTTTTCCTTGATGATGCCGTGCTGATAGGCCATCAGCAGTCGATGCAGGTTGTCAATCTGAAGCTGCAGCTCTCTGCCTCGGTCTGTATCGCGTACGTAGATGCGGTTGTACTTGAAGTCCTCGAGCTGGACGTGTGAGTGGACATCGACACCATCGACAATGGCCTTCTCCTTCGACTCGAAGTGCTCGTGCTCGACGAGCTGGAGGCCATGGCTGTTGAAGATGAGCGTATAGCCCGAGATGCCGGTCGTCTCGTGATAGGGTTTCGAGAAGCCGCCGTCGATGACCAGTCGGATGCCGTCGGCACGGATGGGCGATTCGCCCCGGTTGGTGCGGACGGGCACATGTCCGTTGATGATGTGTGCACTGTCCTGGTCGAGGCCAAATTCGCGGAGGATGGTCTGGCATACTTCCTTGCGGTCGGCGAGCTCGAAGAAGGCGCCCTTCTTCTCCTTGTAGAGATTCTTGTCGCCGATGAAGTAGCGCTCGAAGGTGGTCATCTTGTCCTTGTTGAAGAGCGGAGACTTGGGACCGCACCAGAGGTAGAGCATATAGTCGAGGGCATCCTGGTGGTGCTTGTCGCCGCCGGATGGGAAGTAGGCATCGCGTACCATCTGGTCGATCTTGTCGAAGAGGGCACGTCCCTTGTAGGTCTGCCCATCGACCTCGACTTCCTCGAAGGTGCCGTCGGGGTTCATAGGGATGGCAGCATGGAAGAGTAGGTTGCCGTTGCGCACCAGGTAGAGCGAACCCTTCTGCAGGAGGAGCCGGAGGTGCTTCTGCAGTTCGGTGCTGAAACGGAACGAGTGAGCCAGCTGGTCCATCACTTCCTGTTCGCGCGTGCAGAGCTCATAGGGATCGGCAACGTTGAGCAGGGAGGGAAGGTTCTTGTCGAGCAGTTCATAGACCTTGCCATTGAGTGTGATGGTGCCGGCGCGCGGGTCGATCTTGTCGAGCATCAGGCGGTCGTCCATCTTGTATTCGGGATGGCGGCGGATGATCTGCCCTTCGAGCTTGAACTGGATGATGGAGATGGCCTTGTGCATCTTGGCCATGAGCTGGGCTGAGCGCTTCAGGCGGGGATTGTTGTCGAAGTCCTTCGTCTGCCAGAGGGTGCAGGGATCGTCGCCATAGACGTCCATGGCCAGGTTAGCCAGGGGCAGGAGGTTGATGCCATAGCCCTCCTCGAGGGTCTCGACGTTGGCATAGCGGATGGAGACGCGCAGGACGGTGGCGATGAGGGCAAGGTTGCCGGCAGCTGCGCCCATCCATTCGATGTCGTGGTTGCCCCACTGCAGGTCGAAGTTGTGGTAGCGCGAGAGCGTGTCGAGAATCTGCCAGGCTCCGGGGCCGCGGTCGTAGATGTCGCCTACGATGTGGAGCGAGTCGATGATGAGTCGATGGAGGAGATAGCAGATCGAGATGATGAGGGCTTCGCTGCGTCCCACTTCGACCACCGAGTTGATGATGGCGTTGTAGTAGTCCTGGCGGTCGGGTTCGGCCTTAGCTTCGTTGAGGAGCTCCGTGATGACGTAGGCGAACTCGGGATCGAGCAGCTTCTGGAGCTTCGAACGGGTGTATTTGTGGTTGACGAAACGAGCCAATTCGACGAGCTGGTGGATGGTCATACGGTACCAGTCGTCGAGGTCTTCGGGCTTCTGCTGCTTCTTGACGAGGGCGAGCTTGTCCTCGGGGTAGTAGATGAGGGCGCACAGCTCACGCTTGTCGCTGTCGCGCATGGCCATGCCAAAGATATCAATCACCTTGCGACGGATCTGTCCGGAGGCATTGCGGAGGACGTGGTTGAAGGCCTTGGCTTCGCCGTGGATGTCACTGAGAAAGTGCTCGGTGCCCTTCGGGAGGCTCATGATGGCCTGCAGGTTGATGATCTCGGTCGATACGCTGTTGATGGTCGGGAATTTTTCGCTCAGTAGCTCAAGGTATCGCTTGTCGGCTCTGACTTCTTCGATAGTAAAAGGCATGTGCAGATGATTTTTTGGGGTGTGTCCGGCGTTTCTGGATTATCCATGTTTGCCAGGTTATCTTTTGCAGGAATCATGAATAATGGTGCAAAGATAGCGCATATTTTTCGTTTGACCAAATTTTTTGCTCAAAATCTGCGCATCGCTTCGCAAACCACATAGTTCGACCCCCCGATGAACACAATTCCCGGCTGGAGGAGTGCCGCATCGAGAGCCTCGTCGATGGAGGAATATGTCTGCCCGTGCAGACCGACAGAAGCAGCCTGTTCGGCCAGTTGAGCAGCGGGCAGGGCGCGTGGCGTGGGAGCGTTGCACCAGTAGTAGTTGACGGCTGCGCCCTCTGCATTACTGGGGGGCAGCATGCGGAGCACCGTGGAGATATCCTTGTCGCTGACCATTCCGAAGACAATCTGGAGCGGGTGGCCGGCATCGTGGAGTGCATGGAGCTGGGGGCCGAGGTAGGAGAAGCAGCCGGGGTTATGCCCCGTGTCGCACAAGACACGGATGGTGCCGTCGGCATTGGTCTGCAGCGTCTCCCATCGTCCGCGCAGGTGTGTCAGCTCGACGACGCGACGGAAGCCTTGTTCGAGTGCTTCGGGGGTGATTGTGAAGCCCAGGCGGCGCAGCTGATGCACGGCCGTGATGACGGTGTTGGCATTGCGTGGCTGACAGTCCCCACACAGGGGGCATTGGAGCGTTCCGTCGTCGGCGGTTTCGTATATATTAAAGAAGGTGTGATGGCGCACCCAGGGTATTTGCGGGCGGTCGCATGCAAAGTCGAGCTCGGAAACCTGCCGCAGCTGGGCATTCTGTTCGAAGGTGAAGCGCACCCGTTCGTCGTCGCATTCGCCAATGACACAGGGCACACCCGGCTTCATGATGCCGGCCTTCTCGGCGGCAATCTGTGGCAATGTATTGCCCAGGAACTGGGTGTGGTCGAACGAGATATTGGTGATGATGCTGAGGACGGGATGGATGATGTTGGTGGAGTCAAGGCGTCCGCCCAGGCCCACTTCGATGACAGCTACATCGACCTCACGGTCGGCAAAGTAGCAGAAGGCCAGCATGGTAGCGAGTTCGAAGAACGACGGCTGGAAACGCATGAGCGAGGAGGTGTCGTCGGAAGGGTCATTGCTGGAAGCCCATCGCTTGACCCATTCCACGACGTAGGTATGGTCAATCTCTTCGCCATCGACGCGAATGCGTTCGCTGAAATCGACCAGATGGGGCGAGGTGAAGAGTCCAACCCGATAGCCGGCCGACTGCAGGATGGAGGCCAGCAGGTGGCAGGTGGAGCCCTTGCCGTTTGTTCCCGCCACGTGGATGGTGCGGTAGCGGCGGTGTGGATGCCCCAGCAACTCGTCCATGGCCTCGCAGCGCTCCAAGCCCGGTTTGTAGGCATGTGCCCCCTGGCTCTCGAAAACGGGCAGCTGCGCGTAGAGGAAGGAGAGCGTCTCTTGATAATTCATTGCGAACGATTTTTAGATAGTCTTCAAAACAAGGGTTACTATCCGCTTTTGTTTTCGATAGTAGAAAAGTGCGCCGCAAAGATACATACTTTTTTTAAATTATAGTCAATTTTGGTGAAAAAATTTGGAAGTCTCGTTTTAAAGCGGTATCTTTGCGCCCACATATTGAGTAATTATGGGATTTTTTGACAAGTTCTTTAAGAAAGAAAATAAGGAGACCCTCGACCAGGGCATGCAGAAGACCAAGCAGGGTCTGTTCGAGAAGATTGCCCGTGCGGTGGCCGGGCGCAGTACCGTCGATGACGATGTGCTCGACAACCTGGAAGAGGTGCTTGTGACGAGCGACGTCGGCGTAGAAACCACGCTGCGTATCATCGAGCGCATCCAGGCCCGCGTGGCCAAGGACAAGTATGTAGGTACCGGCGAGCTGAACGAGCTGTTGCGTCAGGAGATTACTGCGCTGCTGGTGGAGAACCAGCGCGAGGAGCTCGACGGCTTCACGGTGAAGCCCGATGCCAAGCGGCCTTACGTGATGCTCGTGGTGGGCGTGAATGGTGTGGGCAAGACAACCACCATCGGCAAGCTTGCCTATCAGTTCAAGAAGGCGGGCAACAAGGTGGTGCTCGGTGCTGCCGATACGTTCCGTGCCGCAGCCATCGACCAGCTTCAGATCTGGGGCGATCGCGTGGGTGTGCCCGTGGTGAAGCAGCAGATGGGTTCCGATCCAGCTTCGGTGGCCTACGATGCAGTGTCGCATGCCGTGAAGGAGAATGCCGATGTGGTGATCATCGATACGGCTGGACGCCTGCACAACAAGGTCGGTCTGATGAACGAGCTGGCCAAGATTCGTAAAGTGATCCAGAAGGTAGTGCCTGAGAACAATCCCGAGGTGCTCCTTGTACTGGATGGATCGACCGGGCAGAACGCTTTCGAGCAGGCCAAGCAGTTCGCCGCTGTCACCGACGTGACGGCCCTCTGCATCACCAAGCTCGACGGAACAGCCAAGGGCGGTGTGGTGATCGGCATCAGCGATCAGCTTCAGACTCCCGTTCGATATATCGGTTTGGGCGAGCGGATGGAGGATCTTCAGATCTTCAACAACCGAGCCTTCGTCGATAGCCTCTTCGGCAGTTAAACTTACGGCATTGTTTACGAAAGAAATTTGGATTGAGTTAGAAATCTGATAATTTGTTACAGATGAAAAAGTATCTTCTTTGCTTGGCAGCAGTCCTTGCCCTTCAGGTTGAAGCGCAGATGACCACCAACAACGGCATTCCCTATCTGGAGGATCAGTCGGTGGATATGAGCCAATCGTTCAACGATCCTACCAACACGGTGTTCTGCGCCGATTCGCTCGTGAGCTTCGATGCTGCCACGGGACGTGGTGTGCTGCAGTGGAGCCGCCAGGAATTGCATCCGCGCCAGGCGTTCAACGCCAACGGCTATTGGATTGTGCCCCTGCAGAATCTCGACTTCCCAGGACCTGCCTACGACCAGAGTCCTCGGCTGGAGTTCCGTGTGGAGCCCGTCAATCAGCGAACCCTGCGTCTGCGCGTCTTCACGAGCCCCATCATCCCCAAGGACGATCCGGACGAGGTGATGCTCGTCGGAGAGCCGAAGGCTGACTTCTCTGCCTGGAAGGTAAGCAAGAACGAAACGGGTGTGACCTATACGAGCAGTGAGGGAAGCCTGGAGATACAGGCCTATCCCTGGCGCCTGATATTGCGCGACAAGGAGGGACGCGAACTGACCCGCAGCCGCCACCTGAGCGACAACGATTCGACACAGGTCAAAACTCAGCCTTTCCTGTTCGTGAAGCGCGGTTCGGACAATTCGCGCAGCATCGAGCCTGTGTTCAGCCTCAAGCCCGGCGAGAAGATCTTTGGCTGCGGTGAATCGGCCACTCCGCTCAACAAGGCAGGGCAGAAGCTCAACCTGTTTGTCGTCGATCCCCAAGGCCCCGAGACACCCGATATGTACAAGCCCATCCCGTTCTACTTCTCGAACCGTGGCTATGGCGTCTTCATGCACACCTCGGCACCCGTGACCGTGGATTTCGGCAACAGCTATATCGGTTCCACGCGACTGTTTATGGCCGATGAGGTGGCAGACCTGTTCGTGATGATCGGTTCGCCCAAGGAGATACTCTACGAATATACTTCGCTTGTGGGTCGTCCCGAGTGCCCTCCACTCTGGAGCTTTGGCCTTTGGCAGAGCCGCATCTCGTATTTCACCGAAGACGAAGGGCGCAGCGTGGCCAATCGTTTGCGTGAATTGAAGATACCCTGCGACGTCATCCATTTCGATACCGGATGGTTCGAGGTAGATTGGCAATGCGACTATCAGTTCAGCCATAACTTCAAGGATGCCACCAAGATGCTTTCCGACCTGAAGGAACAGGGTTTCCACACCTGTTTGTGGCAGCTCCCGTACTTCACCCCCAAGAACCGCTACTTCAACTATCTTGTCGAGAACGGATTGGCTGTAAGGAATCCGCGAGGAGGACTGCCCCAGGAGGATGCTGTGCTCGATTTCTCGAACCCTAAGACTGTCGAGTGGTACCAGAAACAGCTTGAAGGCCTGCTGCGTCAAGGCGTGGCTGTCATCAAGGCTGACTTTGGTGAGGCCGCTCCTTACCTGAACGGTCTCTATGCCAGTGGAAAGACGGGCCTCTATGAGCACAACCTCTATCCCGTTCGCTACAACAAGGCCGCCTATGATATCATCCGCAAGACCAACAACGGCGAGGGCATCATCTGGGCACGCAGTGCCTGGGCCGGCAGCCAGCGCTATCCGCTCCATTGGGGAGGTGATGCTGCCACAACCAACACGGGTATGCTTGGTTCGCTGCGAGAGGCTCTCAGTTTCGGCCTGTCGGGATTCAGCTTCACCAGTGGCGACATCGGCGGTTTTGTCACCAAGAGCCCCGAGGAACTCTACCGGCGCTGGATGGCATATGGTATGCTCACCAGCCACAGCCGCGTGCATGGCGTCGAGACAGAACCTTGGCTCTACGACGACGACTTTGTAGATTACTTCCGCGAGTGCTCTGAAATGAAATATAAGCTCATGCCCTACATCTATGAACAGGCTCAGCTTTCGGCCAAGGCAGGTCTGCCCATGCAGCGTGCCCTGCTGCTCGAGTACCCGGATGATCCGGGAGCCTGGCTCATTGAAGATGAATATATGCTGGGCGAGAGCATGCTTGTGGCACCGATGCTCGAAGCAGGAACTGGCCGCGATGTCTATCTGCCCGGCAAGGATCGCTGGGTAGATTACCAGACGGGCAGAACCTATGGTCCCGGTTGGAACCACATCGAGTGCGGACATCTTCCCATTGTGGTTCTCGTCAAGAAGGGAGCTACCCTTTCGACCGTCCCAGTGGCTCAGAGCACGGAATGGATTGACTGGAAGAAAGTTTCGAAGAAGAAGTATTAACAAGATAACATGATCAAGCATCGCATCGACCTCATAACCTTAGGCTGCAGCAAGAACCTGGTGGACAGCGAGCATCTGATGGCCCAGCTGTCGGCCGTTGGCTACAAGCTGCACCACGATCCCGAAGACCCCAAGGGCGAAATCGTCATCGTCAATACATGCGGTTTTATCGGCGATGCCAAGGAAGAGTCGATCAACACAATCCTGGGCCTGACTGAACTCAAGAAACGCCGCAAGATCGGGAAAATCTTTGTGATGGGATGCCTGTCGGAACGTTATCGCAAGGAACTGACCGAAGAGATTCCCGAGATTGACCGCATCTATGGCAAGTTCGACTGGAAGGGAATCCTCGCCGACCTGGGGCATGCGTGGGATGACAAACTGCGTTCGGACCACTTCCAGACGACTCCTCGTCACTATGCCTACGTCAAGATAGCCGAGGGCTGCAACAGGATGTGTGCCTATTGTGCCATTCCGCTCATCACGGGCAGGTACAAGAGCCGTCCGATGGAGGAAATCGTCGATGAGGTGAAGAAGCTTGTCGGCCAGGGAGTCAGAGAATTCCAGCTCATCGCACAAGACCTGACGGGTTATGGTATGGACCTTTATGGACGCTATAACATTGCAGAACTGGTGGAAAAGCTGGCTTCGATCGAGGGTGTGGAATGGTTGCGCCTGCACTATGCCTATCCGAACGACTTTCCGATGGATCTGCTGCCGGTGATGGCACGTCACTCGAACGTCTGCAAATACCTCGACATCGCCCTGCAGCATGCTTCGAATCGTGTGCTTGAACGCATGTTGCGTCACACGACACGCGAAGAAACGGAAGTGCTTCTGGCTGAAATACGTCGGCAAGTGCCCGGCATCCACCTGCGTACCACTATGATGGTAGGATTTCCGGGTGAGACAGAGGAGGACTTTGAAGAACTGATGTCTTTCACCCGTGAACAGCGCTTCGAACGCATGGGTGCCTTTGCCTTCTGTGAGGAGGAGGGAACCTATGCAGCCCGACACTATTCCGACGACGTGCCTCCCGAAGTGAAACAGCGTCGCCTCGACCAGCTGATGGAACTGCAGCAGGGAATCAGCTTGCAGTGCCAGGAAGAGAAAGTGGGGCAGGTGATGTGTGTCGTCATCGACCGGCTCGATGGAGATTATTACGTAGGACGTACCGAGTTCGATTCGCCCGAAGTTGATCCGGAGGTATTGATACCCGTCGATTGCTTGCCTGCCGAAGCATCGGAGCAGGAAGGACAAGCAGGTGTTCCGGCTGCTTTGACCCTTGGTTCCTTCTATCGTGTACGAATCACGTCGGCTTCCCCCTATGAGCTTATGGCCGAGCTGGCGAAGGAATAAAAAGAAAACTCAAAAAAACAGATTAAAATATTAATAAAACCCCTTATGAAGTGCATCGTTGATATCAACGACAACATTGTGGTCAGGAACGAGGCTAACCCCTTGCAAATGCTTCGTCTTGACATGTCGCGTTTCTATTGCCGATTGTTTGAAACTACTCGCGACCAGAGCCGCGACTATCTGGAGGAAATCCTCCAATGGACAGATGGTAACCTCGAAAACTACGATTACGTCTCGAATAACCTCATGCATTTCACAGCAGCCCGTCGTCGCTATTACGGGTTCAAGAGATAGATGAAGAGAATCGCTGCGCTCATCTCAGCGCTGGTGGTGGCTATCACCTCGCTGACAGCCCAGATCAATACCGACCGCGTGCTGGCCATCGGACGCAATGCCCTCTACTTTGAGGACTATGTGTTGTCGATACAGTACTTCAACGAGGTGATAGCCGTCAAGCCCTATCTGGCTGACCCTTACCTCTATCGAAGCATCGCGAAGATTTATCTGGACGATTACCTGGGAGCCGCCCAGGACGCGTCGGCGTGCATTGAGCGCAACCCATTCCTGGTGACCGCATGGCAGGTGCGTGGCATCGCTCGCCAGAATCTCAAGGAGTACGATGGTGCCATCGAGGACTTCGAACAAGGCTTGAGTGTCCAGCCGGAGAACAAGGTATTCCTGCGAAGCCTGGCCGTTACATACGCCTTGAAGAAGGACTATCGACGAGCCGACAGCTGCTTCAATCACTTCATTGAGCTTTTCCCCAACGAAGCCACTGCTTATCTCAATAGAGCACAACTTGCAGTCGAGCTGGGAGATAGCGTCCGGGCGTTGCGAGACCTGGACAAGGTGGTAGAGCTGGACAAGGGTAATGCCTATGCCTATGGGATGCGCAGTATGATTCTTGCGCAGAACGAGCGATTTGAGGAAGCTCTTGATGACATGAACCATGCCATCCGACTTGATCCCGAGCAGAGTGCGTTCTACAACAATCGCGCGATGATACGATACAACATGAACGACCTGCGTGGTGCGATGAGCGATTACGACCAGGCTCTCGAACTAAAACCCGACGAGGTGCTTTCTCTGTATAACCGTGGTATCTTGCGTGCCCAGACGGGAGACAGGAATCGAGCTATCAGCGACTTTACACGCGTCCTTGAACAGGAACCCGACAACACCTTCGCCAGCTATAACCGCGCCCTGTTGCGCGATGAAGTGGGCGACTTGCGTGGTGCTGTCGATGATTACCAGAAGGTCTTTGAGCAGCATCCCAACTTCTTCCCAGCACTCTATGCGCGAGCTGAGGACCTGAAGAAATTAGGCCGGACGAAAGAGGCTGACCAGGACTTCAAGCAGGCTTTCCTCGTCGAACAGCGTGTGCTGAAGGAACGAGACCAGCGCAATCAGCGTCGCAAGCAGATGGAGGCTGAGGGCGTACAGAATCCGGACAGCGTACTGATGGCCGAAAGCACTGTTCAGGACGACGAACTAACCGATGAGGAACGCACTCGCAAGGAGGGCGACAGTAACATTCGCAAGTTCAACCGCATCATGACCGCTTCGCTTGACGGTGACGAGATGCGCTATAACAATGCTACACGCGGACGTATTCAGGATCAGCGTTTCACGGTCGAGATGCAACCGATGTTCATCCTTTCCTACTATGAGAAGAGCGATGGTGTGCGTCAGAACATCTATTTCGAAAAGACGTTGTCGGACTTCAATCGCGCAGGCCTTCTGAGCCGTCGCCTCAAGGTGGTATGCCAGGAGCCTATGCTCGACGAGACACAGGTGCAAGCTCATTTCGCCTCCATTGACAATTATTCGCGAATCATTGCCCAGGGTGGCACCATCATCAGCTACTTCGGCCGCTCGCTCGACTTCATGCTTGTCCAGGACTACCAGTCTGCCATCGAGGACCTCAATCAGGTGCTCTATCGCAAGGACAACTTCATATTGGCATATTTCAACCGTGCGGTAATCAGATTCCGCCAGATTGAGGTCAACGAACAAAGCGGAGCTTCGTTGGGAGCTGCCAACGGTCAACAGGTGGTGGATGACGATTTGCGTAACTCTGCCATTCGTCAGAACAGCGGATCAACGATTCGCTTGAACCAGAATACTGCGCTGACTGGACAAGACCAGATCCGCCGACAGGCCGAGCAGTTGCAACGTCAGCGTCGAGTGGAATGCGAAATGTGCCTGCGTGATCTCGACAAGGTGATTGAACTTTCGCCCACATTCGTTTATGCCTACTTCAACCGAGCTTACATCTCGGCCAAGTTGTCGAACTTCGATACGGCGATGGCAGACCTTGACAAATGTATTGAACTCTATCCCAATTTCGCCGAAGCCTATTATAACCGTGGGCTGATCTACCTGCGCCAAGGCAAGTCGAAGGAGGGTGTCATGGACCTTTCAAAAGCTGGAGAACTTGGCCTCGTCCAGGCTTATTCGGTTCTGAAGAGGGCAACTTCGGAATAATCGGAGTACTCGGAGTATTCGGAGTTTTCAGAGTACTCGGAGTACTCGAATTTTCGGAGTGTTCAGACTGAACTCAATACTGCGATTTCACTTAGAGCTTAAACTGCAAATAAGACATAATCTATAATCCTATTGCTATGCAACAGAAAATCATCATTCTGGATTTCGGTTCACAAACCACTCAGCTGATTGGACGTCGAGTGCGTGAGCTTGACACCTTCTGCGAGATTTTGCCATACAACAAGTTCCCCGTGGGGGATGAATCCGTGATTGGTGTCATCCTTTCCGGTTCACCTTTTTCGGTTCATGATCCCGAAGCCTTCAAGGTTGATCTCTCACAGTTTGTAGGCCGTATTCCCGTGCTGGGTATCTGTTATGGTGCTCAGTTCATCAGTTATGCCAATGGAGGCAAGGTGGAGAAGGCCGATTCGCGCGAATACGGTCGCGCCAATCTCTGCACTTTCGACGGAGATAACCCGCTTTTCAAGGGCTTTGTTGCCAACAGTCAGGTATGGATGAGCCATGGCGATACCATCACAGCCATCCCGGAAGGCTACAAGTGCATTGCTTCGACTGCCAATGTGAAGTTTGCGGCATACGCCAGCGAAACGCAGCCCGTTTGGGCCGTACAATTCCATCCGGAGGTTTTCCATACAACTCAGGGTACCCAATTGCTTAGGAACTTCGTGGTTGACATCTGCCACTCAAGGCAGGACTGGTCGGCAGCATCCTTTGTCGATACGACTGTTGCAGAACTAAAGGCGCAGGTGGGCGATGATCGTGTGATTCTTGGCCTTTCGGGAGGTGTAGATTCCAGTGTGGCAGCCGTGCTCCTCAATCGCGCTATCGGCAAAAACCTCACCTGTATCTTTGTCGATCATGGCATGCTTCGAAAGAATGAGTTCCGCGATGTGATGCACGACTACGAGTGTCTCGGCCTCAATGTAATCGGCGTGGATGCTTCGAAGAAGTTCTTCGCCGACCTGGCAGGTGTGAGTGACCCCGAGCAGAAACGTAAGATCATTGGACGCGACTTCATCGAGGTGTTCAATGCTGAAGCCAAGAAGATCAAGGATGCGAAGTGGTTGGCTCAGGGAACTATTTATCCCGACCGCATCGAGTCGCTTAATATCACGGGCAAGGTCATCAAGTCCCATCACAACGTGGGTGGTCTGCCCAAGGAAATGCACCTTTCGCTTTGTGAGCCGCTCAAGTGGCTCTTCAAGGACGAGGTTCGCCGTGTTGGACGTCAGCTGGGTATGCCCGAGCATCTCATTACGCGTCACCCATTCCCCGGTCCAGGTCTCGCTGTACGCATCCTGGGCGATATCACCCCCGAGAAGGTGCGCATCCTGCAGGACGCTGATGACATCTACATCCGCGGACTTCGCGACTATAAGGTGAAACTTTCGGGCGAAGAAGCTCGTCGGGTATTGGCAGCCGGAGTGCCCGCCAACATGAAGGATGGTGAGATTGAAGTGTCGCTCTATGACCAGATCTGGCAGGCAGGCACCATTCTCTTGAGTACCGTGCGGAGTGTGGGTGTTATGGGTGATGAACGCACCTACGAGCATCCGGTTGCTTTGCGTGCTGTTACCTCGACCGATGCCATGACAGCCGACTGGGCACATCTGCCTTATGACTTCATGGCCAAGGTGAGCAACGAAATCATCAACAAGGTGCGCGGTGTCAATCGCGTTTGCTATGACATCAGTTCAAAGCCACCCTCGACTATCGAGTGGGAGTAGTTTTTGATGTCGGCAATTTGCACAAAATACTACAAAAAACGCAGTAAAAACATAGCGGCGGTTCCTTTCGGGACCGCCTTTTTTCGTCTTAATATTGTCAACTGATGCGTTCAAAACAGTCAAAAAACCTAAAAAAACGGACAATTATAGAATTTTAGCAACTTTTTTATCCATTCTATCCCAAAATTTATTAATTTTGCGCCCAAATTATTTATAAAAATGCAAAGAATCCTATTGCCGTTATTTATAACGCTATTATCAATATCCGTCTGTCAGGCACAGTTCCGTGCAATGCGGGATTTGCCTTGGTATCCGAAATCTGACAAAACCAACTCTACAGGTTCGCAGGATACAAATTCCGCTAATGTACTCGATGATTTGAACAATGCTTTCAACGCTGGCAACTATAGTGACGTCGTTTTCACGTATTATCCAGAGGCTATCAAGGCCGGCTATCATCGTAACAGTGCGCTCTATAACAATACCCGTCGAGCCCTGCGTCAGCTGATGCGTGACGATCCCTCGCTGGCCAACTGGCGACAGATGCAGGCCCTTTACAACGAGCGCTTCAAGTATCTGGGCGAGGAGGAATATGATTATCGCAACAACCTTGAGACCACATCGTGGAGTCAGGAACAGTTGCTGAACGAGCGCCTTTCTGCACTTGCTTCGATGAGCAGCCGTTATCAGGACAGCTACAAGGTAGCCCTTGAGCGTGCTCAGAAGGTTTCGGGACGTATTGATCTTGCCGTCATTCTGCAGGGTATGTTTGCTCCTCTCAATCGAGCCCATGTGGCTAATGAGGAACTTGGCGCATCCCTTACCGAGCGTTACCAGACGATTCTCACTCTCATCGACCAGTCGGAGCGCTTCATGGAACAGGAGCATCGCCAGGATTACTTGACATACTATCCGAATACAGTGATCGATCAGGTGCGCAGCGAATGTATGCGTGTCATTCGTATCAATCAGGAAATAGACAAGACCGCAGCCCACGAAGCACAGACACGTGCTCTGGCAGCATACGAACAGGCTCGAACCCTCTATAGACAGAAGGACTACAATAATGCCTATAACGCCGCCTTGGAGGGAGGGCGAAAGTATCAGTTGCCGGAGTTCCGCGTGCTTCGCTCAAACATACTTCAAAGTTGTGCTTTTGAGGCTACTTCCTCAGCTGATCGTGTGGCATTCCTTTGCGCTGCATTCGAAGCTGGTCAAGGTTATGTCAGTCGTCAGACCCTTAATCAAATCCTCGATGGTCTTCGTGCCAACCTCTTCATGTCGGGCGTAGCAGGCAAGACGCATCGTACTTCGAAGAACCTGATCATCACCCAACGTATCTGGACGTTGGATGATCTGAAAGAAAAGTCTTCCCATTGATTCTCCCTTTTGTTTCTTCTTTATTTAAATATGTATATTCGTTCTTTCGTTGTTTGTCTTGCATTGTCACTGTTGGGTGTTCATTCGCTTCTCGCGAACGATGAACAGCCACAGGTTGACATCCCTTCAACAGCAAGCACATCTGACGTTACAAGCAAATACAAGCAGTTGACCTTTGGCCGCAGCGACTATAATTACTGGTCGCACTTCTCACTCTCGACCAATTTCATCGACTGGGCACTCGTTATTCCCAATATCGGCATCGATTTTGACTTCGGCAATCCCAATCGCAAGTCAACTTCGTCGCTCTATTTCCAGCTGAAGGGCTCACCTTCGAGCAAGGACTATTTGAAGAAAGGACTTTATGACCAGACTTCCTATAAGTTTTGGAATGCTCATCTGGAGTGGCGTTTGCACTGGTCTTTCCATCGTCATCCTGAATTGGTGAAGGGACGTTTCTACTCAGGTCTTTATGCTGAGTACATGAAGTACACGTTGAACACGCCCCTTGACATCATCGATCGCGACAAGCTCAAGGATGGATGGGGTGGAATAGCCGGTATTTCAGCAGGATATGACTTCCCGGGTTTCAACTATGATAACCGTCATTTCTTCCAGTTCCAGATTGGAGCCAATATCGGAGCTATCTATGCGGATTATGATGCATACAGTAGTGAAGGCAAGGAGTCGCAGAAGCGAATCCTGCCCATGGTCACGGAAATTCGTTTTGCCTTGACGTATCGTAACCATAGCATCAGCCGCAAGTACTGGCAGCCCAACCTTGAGCGCTATCGTCGCCACCAGGTCGAGGATGAAGCAGCCCGCAAACAGATTGACGAATTTGTGGAGCAATTGGAAGACGAACCTTTGACCATTTATGTGAAGCCTGTCTCGGATACTGATTCTGTCTTTTCAGAACCTGTGACTTTCAATATGGTTCGTCGTGAGTTCAGCGAGCGTTGTCCCTCCCAGTATTTCCGACCGGAGCGGCTTTATGAAATTGCTGAGAACACCAAGTTCCCCATCACCGTTCCCAGCGACTATTATGTAATTGGCTATAACTTGCCAATCCGTGCTACCGACTATGACTCTGAAGACTCAGAGACTCATTATGCCTTCCCATTTCGAGTGCGTTTCATTGGTTTCGAGTCGGCCATGGAACGTCTGCTGAGCTACAATAGCTCCTTGCGCAACTTTTTCCGCTCCAACGGAAATCGTCTGCCTTCGATGAGTATGGAGGCTATCAACAGCACCGATTTTGTTACCAGTGCAACCCTCGACAATGTCCTCGAATTGCTCAATGGCAAGTGGATGGGTGGCAGGCTTACCCGCGATGACGTTGAGGCCGTCTATTATCGTGAGGATGGCGAATTCCATCCGATCAACGAGACAGAAATGAATCATCGTGGCACCTATGCCCTGGGTCTTCGTTTCCATTCCCAGGTCTATGAGAACTATGACTCCTTGGCCACTCGCTTCAATCTCGAACCCTATGTCGAGAGCGACATTCGTACACTATACGAACAATTTGTGCCGGTTGTGAACAGCCGTCAGTTCTCAATCAATCTTCCCTGGAAGAACGGGAAGGAGCAACAGCTTACAAAAGCTGATGTTCTTCAGATGTTGGCTGCCGAAGGGTTCCAGGGCTTCAATGATGCCAACATCACGATTGATTCGATCCATTATGGTCGTAACTATGGCGAGGCCTACTTCGGTAAGGTGTTGCCCAAGGTCAAGTTCATTTATGTTGTCGAGGATTCGGTTGGACTTGCTGCAGGAAAGGAGTTCCATCGAGCCTGCCTCAATGGTCTGAATGCAAAGGATGGAACCTGGAATACCAATATCCAGTTCCAGGTCACCCATGGTCCCATCTGCGAAGGAAAGTATGATGCTGCCGGAAACCTCGTTCCCGCCGACAAGCAGGAAGTTATCGATGATGTGATGCGCTGTCTGACGCGCGCCAACAAGAACCTGCGACACCTGACCATCGACGAGGCGTGGATCGAGGATTACACCTATACTGGCTTGCATGCCATGACAAGTGGCAAGAACATGAACAAGGAGAAGTGGACACTGCTTCGCTTTGCCTATCGTTATGTCAATGCGGATGGCCACGTGCGACTTGCTCGTGCCCATGCTGCCTATCGTATCAGAATGCCCAAGAAATGATGAGTCACAAGATTTCTATATTTTTACGCCAATCTGTGGTTCTGGCTTTCGCATGGTTGGCTCTTTCACCCATGCTGTGCGGAAATAAGCTGAACGCCCAGACCGTATCTGTTCGCACCAATGCCTTGCTTTGGGGTGCTGAAGCTGCCAATGCCAGCGTTGACCTTACTGTCAGCGAACATAGTACCATTGGTATTACGGGTGTCTTTTCGATTGCCGATTCATGGGTTCGTGATACCAACCTCAAGGGTGGACAGATCGAGTATCGCTATTGGTTCTCGCATCAGCCGTTCCATCGCCTTTTTGTTGGACCTATAGCAGGCATCTTCCATTATTCGGTCGAAGATGACCGTGATACCCAGACGTGTGTGCCCGCAGGCATCAACGTCGGATACACATGGGCTCTATCCACCCACTGGAATGTCGAAGGATGCTATGGCGTCGGGTACCTGTATTATAATCGTGCCTCGCGCAATATCCAGGATGTGATTTCGAAAACGCATCATCACAAGTTCACTACAATCAACATCGGTTTGAATCTATCCTATGTTTTCTAAACTATATATCAGGGATCTACAAGTATTTGCAGCTGGTTTCCGCCTGTTGTTTCAGGTAGGATGGAGGCGTGTGTCAACACTTCTCCTTTTAGGCTTGTTTCTTTTGCCTATGGCAATGGAAAGTGGCCTTTATGCCCAGTACGATCCGCTCTCGTTTGTCATCCTCAATGCCGAAGACCGCACACTTGTTGACGATCTGGGCCATAACTGGGACCCTGAGAACGGTGTCTGGATGAGTTCGACACTCGGCCTTCGTGAGCGTAACGATCTCGATGTCTTCGTAACCAATGAGGTCTGCGCGGACTCTATCGTCATGTGGAGCAAGTCGAATGCACAACGACATCGCGACCTTGTGTCGGCTTTTGTCAACGAATATCGTCAGCGCGGATGGTTGCTCCATCGTCACGCCAATGCTTACGAGTTGTCTGATGTCAACGAGATTGCACGCGAAATCTACAAGCAGTATCCGGAGGCTGTGGATTACTGGAATGACATGATGAGCGATGATCGCGGGGCGTATTCCGTAGCTCTCCTCCTGCATCCACAGGATGGTGGCGCCTTCGAAATAGTGGTACTCACCGAGTCAATCACCAAGTATGATGGCGATGAGGCCAATTGTCCTATCTACTATAAGAATCGTACGGAGCTGACCAATGTCGAGACGACACGTCAGCGCACCCATTTCCGTCGCCAGCATGGCATTGCATCGAGCGATGGCACCTGGCTGACGTTCAACGAGAATTTCCATATCCAGGGTCCGAAGGACCAGCGACTGGTCATCGACCGTGTGGTCAATACCTGCAATTTCGAGAGTGACCTGCAGGTCGCCAAATCCGATTTCGAGAACGAGCCCATGCTTTCCGATATGGCTGCCAAGTATCTCGATATTGCTGCGCGTGGCGAGAATCTCAGCTATCGTCTGCGTCCCTTTGTCTATGCAGGCGAAGACTTCCAGCGACAGCTTTATCGTCGTACCCGTGGCAATCTTTTGCGCGATACGCTTGAGCATTATCGTGTCAATACCGTCAGCCAGATGGAAGAGATGCGCAATTGGGTAGAGTATCGCGAGGTTGATCCCGATTCGATGCTTTTCCTGATTCCTCAGCCCTTGTGGAAACTCGTCCTGCGTTATCGCACCTTCGACCGGATACGTGACCGTGTCCGTCGGTCTGCACCCTGGATTCCCCTGGAAGTAACGCCCGATGACACGGTACAGGCTTACATCGCCAATACGCCCTTTGATGTCTTCAGCGATTTTCAGGCGTATGTGGATTCCGGACATGTCATTGCCGATCATCATGTCATTACCTCCGAACGTGACCTCGTCGAAGGATATGTCAGCCGTCAGAATCAGATGAACCTTTATCCTGTGCCTGGCGAAAGCCGCCGTGTGCGCATCGAACACCGCGACACGCTGCAGGAATCTGCCAAGCCGATCCTGCTTACGATGGAACCGGTCGATACGGTGGTTTCCTATCGTTGGCGCATGCCCGATCCCTCGCGTTATTATCAGTTGCGCCATATCAGTTATCTGCATGACTTCATTCATGCCGATACGATGTCAACGGTCGAGTGTGGCTGTGAACGCCAGATGCCCTTGCAGTTCCTGAACATTTCGACGCAGAATGCAGAATTCGACTGCCCTCCTCGTCGCAACATTACTACCGATCGTCTGGTAAGCTTCAAGCCTCGAGCACGTGGCGAACTCATCGATGCCACCTTCAGCCTTGCATTGAGTTTCGAGTTGCTGAGCACCGAGCTCAATCTTGATTTGGGCAATAATCGTGCCCAGATGGACAGCCTGGTACAAAAGGCCTACGAAATTACCCATGACCAGTATCAGCGAATCCAACAGGTGGGTATTGTCGGCATTTCGTCACCGGAAGGTGGGCATCGCCTGAATCTGGAGCTTTCGCGCCAGCGCAGCTTGAGCATTCTCAATCACCTGCGGTCTATGGGTGGAGACGATTTGAAGCATGCCAATTTCCATATCATCCGTGACTCAATTGCACCCTGGAGCGCTGTGGCCGACCTTATCGAGGCAGAACAGCCCGAGCATGCCGCTACGGCTCGTCGCATACGCAATGCAATCGAAATGAATCCCTATAGCATGAAGGCGCAGCAGGATCAGATCGGATTCAGTTCTCGTCATCGTGATCCCGTCATCGAGACTGCTCTCGACAAATTGCGTGAAGCTCAGGTAACCTTCAGCTACAAGGCTGTGTTTGAGGCTTCGGAGGCAATGATCATTGACGAGTTCCGTGCCGCTAAGCGCTATGACAACTTCCCGCCGGACTACTATTATTGGATTCTCACCTCCAAGCTCACCACCTACGAAGAGAAGGGCATGGTAGCCAAGGCCTTGCTCAAGGCACGCGCTTCCGATGTTCGTCGCTTCACCACCGACCAGCATCCTTCGAACAGCTTTGGACTGGTGCTGCCTATCGCTGCCAATTTCCTGGCACTCGACAGTCTGCGACATGGACGTTTCAATCCCGATATCCTGGCGCCGTTCATCAATCCCGAGCTCTTCCAGGGCAACTTTGCCTGCTATATGCAGAGCGATTATGATGTGCCTGTGAAGTTCATCAACCTCGATGCTATCCTCTATAACCAGATCGTGACCCTCTACAACGTGGGAACACCTGAGGCCATCGATCAGGCCTATACACTCCTGGATATCCTGAACGAGACGCCTACGCTTTCGAATCGATTCCGCGAGAAGTATCATCCCGAGCAGCTTGAGATTCTGCTGAACAGCTACATGGGCCGTTTCCTTGACGACCCCGACCACCTCGCCCTGCTGCGTAGTTCCAGCCTGCGCAACTTCTATGTTGCGAATATGGCCGATATGTATCGCAAGTGTGAGGGAGTGATTGACGCACTCCAGACTTCGGAGAATTGTCACGAGATCCTCCAGCAATGTGCAGACAGCCTGAAGCAGCTTCAGCTACGTTATCCCGACGACCCGGCAGCGCTCTATTTCACGGCCGTCACTCGTCTCTGGCAGGCTGAGAGCATTGGCGGCGAGGACCGTGACGAAAACTTCAACCTGGCCATCGAAGCCCTTGTACAGCTCTTCAAGCTCGATGCTCGTCCTACGTATATCTCCCGTCTTCAGGGCGATAGCTATGTGCGCAACTTCTATCGCACTCCCAGAAGCCGCAAGGAGAAGCGAGACATCTTCCTCGAGGCTGTCGAGAAGTTCATCTCCATCACCTATAAAGATTAGAATATGCTTCGGATTCTTACAAAAATACGTTTTGCCATCGGAGGTCTTTCCCAAGCCTTTGCATGTGCTTTGCTCATACTGTCCCTTTGTGCTTTGGGACAGCCGCTCTCGGCCGCTGTCCCGGATGTTGAAGACGAAGATCGCACGGACATGTCTGCTTCCAATAGCTTTGAGCTGGATGTGCCTTCTGTGCTTATCCGCAATTGGTACACATCACCCGACAAGAAACCCTTCTTCAGCGATCGCAACCGCCTGCTCCAAGGCTGGTCGGTGGTTGGTTTTTGGTCGCCGCAATATCCATTTACGCCGAGCAAGTATTCTTCTTTTGAAGCAAAGGGCGTAGGAGCTGGCATCATCAAGGACTTCGGCAAGTCGCACGCTTTGCGTCTCTCTGGTTCCTACTTTGGTGGCGATATTCCTGCAAGTAGTTCTGAACTCGAACGTTATATGGGCTCGCTGGATTATCTATGGAACTTCACCAATACCTGGTTTGGTTTCAACCCCGGCCGCAGTCTGGAATATCTTCTCGTTGCAGGTGGTTCCTTTGGCGTGGTGAAAAGCGAAGGCAGGACCTCTCATAATGTCTGGCAAGGGCAGCTGGGCCTACAGGTTCGCAAGACCTTGTCTCCGCATCTTTCTGCTTTCGTCGAACCCTATTATTATGTTTCCGATCCCGATTATGACTACTATCAGAATGGTGCTGATTTTGACGATGGCATTGGCGTGAGAACAGGTCTGCTGGTCAGGGTGACTGGCCCGCTTCGCGAAACACCGTGGTTTGCAGCATGGTCTCGTCCCGTATGGTATGACAATTTGTATGTTCAGAACCTGTTGGGCTTTAACTTTGCCAAGGAGAAGGGACTCACCGACCGCCACGACATTTCAGAATATCACTTCAATCTGAATGTCGGTCATTGGGTATCTCCGGCCTGGGGTTATCAGGTGGGTTTTGCCGATCGTCAGCTCCTGTTCAAGCGAAATAACAATCGTCGTCAGACTTTCGGACGTTTGGAAGGAGTGCTGAATGTTGCTACGCTTTGGGACCAGATTTCTGTCAAGCGTCTTGGCATGACGCTTTCTGGTGGTGCTGAATTGGGTTACGAACGCAAGTACTCTTCCAGCAATGGACGCACGTGGGACCGCGAAGATGGTTTCTTCAGTGCAATGACGGGTGCCGCTCAGCTCAAGTATTACATCAACTCGAATACGGCACTGGTTGCGGAAGGTCGTTATTCTTCTGCGGGCGATGGTGCCAGTGTGATTACGCCTTCTGTCGGATTGGAATACTACCGAAGCCGGCACGATCGGTATGGATTCTGGCGCAGGAGTGCTCAACTGCGTCAGGAGGAAGAGCGAAAGCAGGGGGAGGGCGGAAACCTGTTCCTGAACAATTGGAACGTGTTTTTCGAAACGGCCTTTGGCGTAGATCGTGCTTCGAATATCAGTCGTTCCAATGTGTTGGATCTGGCCCCTTCAGCCGAATTGGGTTTGGGCATGCGTCTCAACGATCTGCATTCGGTGCGTCTGAAGGAACATGTGGTCTATCATAAGGCTGAGAGTGGCGGATATCCTCAGTTTCAGAGTGAAACAAGTCTCGACTACCTGTTTGACGTCACGAACTTCTGGATGGGACTTGACCAATATCGAAGGTTTACGTTGCGACCATTCGTCGGAGCTGTCTATTCGATTTCCAAACTGTCCAGTTCCCCCTATTCTAAGGACGATCCTCTTCATAGTTTTGCCTTCGATTTCGGTTTCCAGAATTCATTCCGACTCAATTCGAACACGGAGATCTTCATCGAACCGCGCTACCTCTATGCTCTTGATGACTTCAATCAATGGAATCTGTCGGCAGGTATAGGTTATACGATAGAGCGCCGTTCGCAGGTACGTCATCTGATTAAGAAAGGCATTCCCGACAATCCCCCTCATTTCTATATCCAGGTACTCGGAGGAATGCAGATTGGAACGGGCGAATCTTTTACACGTTCTACCGTTCCGAGCGGCCTCTTCAACCTCACGTTTGGTCGTTCTTTTTCGCGAAATCTGGGTATTCAGGCCACATTGTTCCAGCAGAATGCCTCTCCTAACGACGAGAGCATGATACACCGGCTTTATGGCATCCGTGGAGAAGTTGTCGCTGATGCCTTGGGCATGCTGTGGACTCGCAGCCATGAGCAGGGCTGGGTCTGGACCTTGCAGGGTGGTGGAGAGTTCACCTACAATACGTTCGCGGATTGTCCCTATAGTGGTCTCACCGGCGCTACGCAGCTGCGTCGTCGTATCGGCAGGACTCCGTTCTGGGCTACTGTCGAGAGCCGCATACAGGTACATTTTGCCAAGGCTGGTAAGATGCGCGGAAAGGCTCCCATCTGGAGTGCCGCTGCGGGTATTCACTATGAGCTGCCTTCGATCAAGCTTTGGAACAAGGGCCAGACGGGCACCTACGGCTCCATCGATATGTATGGCTCCGAATTCGACAATCTTCCGGGTGCGCTCCGTTATCTGAATAATTGGAGTGTACAGCTTGCCGGTTCCTGGTTCGATGCCGAGAAAGCGGGTGTGTCTGTCGCCGTCGGGTATGACTTTGACGATGTCAACAGCTTGCGTGTCGGATACGATTTTGCGAAGAGTTCACAGACTTCGAGCAGGAGGGAGGAAATCAACTATAATTCTATTTCTGCCGATTATATGCTTGACCTGACGAACCTTCTGCTGAAATCCCGTTCAGCAGAGGAGGAAGAAACGGAGCAGGTGGCTAATCCCGCCAAGCAGAAGCTCATTTCCCGTCTCTCTGTTCGACCATACGTCGGTTTCAATATTGGTGTGCATAGCTTGGATTACAACAAGCGCTCCTATGACAACGAATCAAAGTCCTGGCAATATACCCGTATGACCGATGCCAACTTGGGCTTGCAAGCGGGTTTGCATGTCAATTATCTGCTCACGCGTCATCTCGGACTGTTCTTCGAACAGCGTATGCTCTTCCTGGTGAACGACCCGTATCTGGCTCCTGACGGCGAGCATAACTTCCATGCATTGTCGTATGCCGGTTTGAAGTACAGTTTCTGAAATAGCCGATGATGGACAGTCTCTTTCTGTCCATCATCGCTTTCTTTATACGGGTCTGAATTTCCCCTCATCTTCCTCTCTTCATGGCAAAAAAGCACGACAAGGCATAAAATAATCTTCTTTTTGTATAAAAAAACCAAAAAAGTTTTGTTTATTCAATAAAATATTGTATCTTTGCCCCTCGAAATATATCGATAACAGAAATGAATTTACAGCGCCTCGTTGCCACCATTTTCTTCATGGTTCTCGTAGCTATGATCTCGATGCCTTTGGTGGCGCAGAATATGAATACAAGCAACCTCACTTCTTCGCCTTATAACCGGTACGGCTATGGACGCCTCGGTTCGTTGGGCAATACAGTTACACGAAGCATGGGTGATGTGGGAATCGCTATTCGTAGTAACCAGTACACCTCCCTTGCTAATCCGGCCTCGCTAACTGCCATCGACACACTCACGATGATTTTCTCGGTTGGCCTCGATGCCCAGTACGGAAATTATTCCGAGGCAGGAGCAAGTTCCAGCAAGTGGGATGCGGGTTTCAGCTATATGTCGTTCCAGATGCCTTTATGGAGGAATTTCGCCATGTCGCTTTCCTTCACCCCCTACAGCATGGTGGGCTATTATTACGGCACTTCCGACGACATTGCTGTTCATTCTGCTACAGTCCGTCATGATACCCTGACCTATTCGAGCCTGCATCAGGGTTTGGGCGGCATCAATAATTTTATGCTTGGAGTGGGATGGCGTGCCTTTCATAACAAGCAGATCGACTTCAATCTGGGAGTCAATACCGGTTGGCTTTTCGGTACTATCGAACACGATGGTAGTCTGAATACTTCCAGCCAGGCCACCAGTACTCACCTCTCCTACGAAGCCAGTGTTCGTGGTCTTCATCTCCAGTTGGGTGCCCAATATACCCAGCGTTTCAAGGCCATCCACAGTGTCACGGTAGGTGCCACCTTTACGCCAAGGCTCAATTTGAGTGTCGATACGGAGTCGCTCAAGTTCAGCGCCGATACCGTTTCGCGCAACGAGCGTTATCGCAGCGCCGTCAAACTGCCCATGAGGTGGGGCGTAGGTGTCAGCTACAACATAGCTCGTAAGCTTACGGTGGCAGCCGAATTCGAGAAAACCATGTGGAACGATGTGACGGGACTGAATACCGAACTGGTGGCCGAGGATGGCGTGTTCAACAATACCACCCGTATTGCAGCAGGTATCGAATACCAGCCCAAGGTGATGACCAACCGGTATCTCAAGATTTGCCGGTATCGGGCAGGTGCCAGTGTCAAGTCGAACTACTTGCGGGTCAATGGTCATTCCCTACGCGAATACAGCGGTAATCTGGGTATGAGTATGCCGATCAATCGCAGGTCTTCCTTCGATCTCGGTGTCGGTTATTCTGCCGTTCGTCCCCAGGGCGGAAGTATGGTCAAGGAAAACTATGTCACCATCAATCTCGGCTTGACATTCAACGAGATGATGTTCTTCAGAGGCCGTCTCCGTTAACCGTCTTTCCTCGGTTGTATCTCTTTTAGGCTTTTAAACCATCTGGTTGTCATTTGGTCATAATCGCGAAAAAACATAACTATAATCACTAACATAAAACACCAAAAGTACAATGAAAACCTCTTTCAAAACTTTCCTCGGCGCTGCCCTTTCCATGGCAGTTACCGCTCTCTCTGCTCAGACCCCTGAGATGCTGGAAGTGATGTGTGCCAACGGTGAAACTGCCGGCACCAACAATTCACTCTACAATGACTATTTCCCAAAGTCTGGACCTGCCAAGCCCCTCGAGGCTTACGAGCCCTGGAAGGCCCTCTATGACGCTGTTCCTAACTTCAACCTCGCTCTCTACCTCAATGGTGAGAAGATTCTTGTCGCCAAGTGTGACCAGGCTCAGAAGGGCGGAAACACTGCCGATCAGGAGCGTTTTGCCAAGGAGCTCCAGAAGCTTTGCGACGACCGTATTGCCAATGGTTTTGCCACCAAGACCGTTCCTGCTGAAGCTATTAAGCTGAAGAAGATCGACTACTTCAAGAAGTATGACCTGGATGCTACCGACAAGGGTGTATATGACCGCTATACCGAGGTCCTCAACGAGTTCCGTGGTGGTGCGCAGCCTTATTATATCTCCCAGTGGTGCACCAATTCCTTGAAGCTTGCCAAGTCTGGCCAGCAGGACAAGAATCAGTACATCGAGGACTACATGAAGTCAACCGAGTACCTCGATGAGGCTCTCGACCGCTATGTGCTTCGTTATACCGACGATACCACCAAGCTCGTTGCAGCTCGCGTTGCCGGACAGGACACTGCCAAGCTCTACCGTGCCGCTGAGGTTACCAAGGGCCTGATGAAGGGTGCCCGTGACAACAAGATGGGTCTTACCTCCATGTTCGCTCAGTCTGGTTATGCCGATGTCAACACCCTCGTTGAAATCTTTGCTCCCCAGGTCGAGGAGAAGAAGAGCGATCTCGCCTTCCTGACCAATGTTTCCAAGCTGCTCGGTCGCAGTGCTGAAGGTCGTGAAACGGACCTCTACACCCATGTTGCCGACTATTCTTATCAGATCAAGCCTTCTATGGAAGCTGCCAAGGGTCTTGCCAAGGCTGCCCTCAAGGCCAAGGATTACGACCGTGCCCTCCAGTACTATGACGAGGCTCTTAGCCATGCCATCCAGCCCGACGACAAGACTGAAATCCTGATGTACGAGGCCGCTATCTATCAGCAGGAAGGCCAGAAGGCTAAGGCTCGCGAAGTCCTCCGTCGTTCACTCAGCATCGATCCCGATCAGGATACGCCACATGTGATGATCGCCAATATGTATGCCTCTTCGGCCGGCAGCTGTGGCGAAGAGAAGCCCGCTCTCAAGAGCCTTGTCTTCGTGGCTGCCTACAACGAGATGCAGCAGGCCATTGCTCATGCTTCCAGCGACGAGAAGCGTGCTGCTTATCAGCGTACCTGCGGTTCTTACAAGGCTGCTTTCCCTGCTAAGGGTGACCTCTTCATGCAGGCTGGCAAGACTCCTGGTCAGACACATACGCTGGGCGGTTGGATGGGCGTTACTGTTACGATCCAGTGCCAGTAATTAATTATATATGAAGAAATATTACAAACCAAGTATTCGTTTCAACCGTGTTCGCTCGTGCGATGTGATTGTGACATCCGATCCTCTGATATTTGATGATCCTGCCAATCCCGACAAACCGTCACTTGCACCCCAACGCGGCAAAGATTGGAAGGACTGGTAGTTCTTTCCGAACCTGAACCGAAGGTCGTCAGTTTTCTGGCGACCTTTTTTCGTGAACGCTCATCCTGCCTGGATGCTGAGATGCCCGCTTCATTGTTTTATTTTGGAAAATCTACATAACAAAAAACCGCATCTTTCAGCATTCATTTTAAATTCTTGGTAAAAAAATGCATTTTGCATGCATGAAAAAACGTAAAAAAATGTATTTTTGCGCGTTATTTTCCAAAAACTATAGAGATATTTTATTATATTCAATTTAAAACTACAAATCCATGCGAGTTATTATTCGTCCAGATTACGACGAGATGTCCAAGTGGGCCGCCAATTATGTGGCTAAGCGCATTCTCGATTTCAACCCGACACCCGAACGTCCTTTCGTGCTTGGTTGTCCTACAGGTTCTTCTCCTATCGGTCTTTACCGCGAACTCATCAGGAAGTATGAAGCAGGTGAGATTTCTTTCCAGAATGTCATAACCTTCAATATGGACGAGTATGTCCGTATCCCCGAGGATCATCCGGAGTCTTATCACAGCTTCATGTGGAAGAACTTCTTCAGCCACATCGATATCAAGCCCGAGAATGTTCATATCCTCAACGGCAACGCCGAGGACCTGGATGCTGAGTGCGCCAACTACGAAAAGGCCATTGCAGCTGCTGGCGGTATCAACCTCTTTATGGGAGGTGTCGGCCCTGATGGACATCTGGCATTCAACGAACCAGGTTCCTCTCTGAGTGGCCTTACCCATGTCGAGACGCTCACCACCGACACTATCATCGCCAATTCCCGTTTCTTCGACAACGATATCAACCTCGTTCCCAAGAAGGCTCTTACCGTAGGTATCGGCACTGTAATGGCTGCCAAGGAGGTTCTCCTCGTTTGCAATGGCCATCACAAGGCACGTGCACTCAAGCACATCGTCGATGGAAATGTCAGCCACAAGTGGACGGCTTCCATGCTCCAGACTCATCCTGCTGCCATCGTTGTTTGTGACGAAGCCGCTTGCGACGAGCTCTCGGTTGGCACCTTCAAGTATTATCTCGACAAGGAGCGCGATAATTTTTGAGAAACGGGAGTTATCAGGAGTTATCGGGAGTAAACGGTAGTTAACAGGCTTCTAGCCTGTGGAGTTAACGGACAAATGTACCGTCTTACCTCTTTTCGAAAGGCGCTTCTCTCGGACGTGACCGAACGGGAACAAGGTAACGTCCGATAACTCCTATTATCTCCCATTAACTCCCATTAACTCCCATTAACTCCATTCCAGAGCAACCCCCTGTGGTTGCTCTTTTCTTTGTTCCTACCTCTCAAAAATACCAAATATATTTGTCAAAACTTGCCTTAAATATCCAAAATACAATAATTATTGTCGTTTTTTTATGTAAATATTTCTTAATTCGGTCCAAAATCAATATATTTGTAGCAATTTTTGAAATTGAAAATCGTGCGTTCGTAGAAAACTAATGTCACTCTGGAATAAAATATTCTCCTGGTACCTGTCGCGGAATGCGCTACCTTATTGGTGCATCCTTGCTGTCGATAGTCTGTCTATCGTGATGGCCGGTATGCTTTCCATCTATCTTAGCATGGGTGGAGAGCCTTTGGTCAGCAATTTCTGGCATTACCTGTTTGTATGGACCTGTTCCTTGCCCTTGTTCTTTGTCGGTATGCGTGTCTTCCACACCTATGCCGGCATCTTCCGCTACTCCAGTTTTGCTGACCTCATGCGGGTATCCTGGGCCATCTTCCTGGGTATCGTCCTGGCAGCCATTGCGTATTTCCTGCTCGAAATACGCTTCAGTCACGGATTCCCCAAGTTTCGTGTCCTCATCATTACCTTCCTGCTGGCGAACATTTTCATGTGGGGCATTCGTATCATCGTGAAATATCTCTATGATACAGCCGTAAGAGATAAAACGACGCAGAATGTCTTCATTTATGGCATTCAGGAAGGAGGCATCGCCCTTGCCAAGAGCATGCGGAACGAAAACCCGCGACTCTATGTCGTCAAGGGATTCATATCCAGTAAGGCCGACAACATTGGCAAGTTCGTGCTGGGTGTGCGTGTTCACAAGGCCGACGAGACCGTTATCAACGAGATGAGAGCCACCAAATCCGGTATTCTTTTCGTCTCGCCCTTGGTTTCCGAAGCATTCCGAGAGAACGAGAACCTTGTCAACGCCCTCACGAAAGCGGGTATCCGAATCATGATGCTGCCATCGGCAGAAACCTGGGACGGAAAGAGCGATCTTCGGTACACGCGCCTTCGTAAGGTCGATATTGAGGACCTCCTTCCGCGTGACAAGATTGAAGTGGATCTGGCTGCCATCGGCAAGCTTCTTTACAATAAGCGTATCCTCATTACCGGAGCAGCCGGTTCGATCGGTTCCGAAATGGTTCATCAGGTTGCCAACTTCAAGCCTGCTGAGCTTGTACTCGTCGATCAGGCTGAAACACCCATGCATAAGGTTCGCCTTTTCATGGAACGAGAATATCCTGCTCTCAAATGCTGGACCATCGTAGGTTCTGTTGCCAATCCCTCGCAGATGGAACAGATCTTCAAGCAGCATCGTCCGGAATACGTGTTCCACGCAGCAGCCTATAAGCATGTGCCTATGATGGAGGACAATCCGGCGATGGCGGTTCAGAACAATACGTACGGCACCCGTGTCATCGCTGATTTGGCAGTCAAATATGGTACGCGCAAGTTTGTCATGATCTCCACCGACAAGGCCGTCAATCCTACCAACGTGATGGGTTGTTCCAAGCGCATCAGCGAGATCTATTGTCAGTCTCTCGACCGCGCTATTCAGCAGCAGAATGTCTCTTTGGAGAAATCAGCCGAAACCCCGCTTCAGTTCAAGCAGTTCGATGGCTCGCCTGCCATTACCCAGTTTATTACGACTCGTTTTGGCAATGTCCTTGGTTCCAATGGTTCGGTCATTCCGATCTTTCGCGAACAGATTCGCCGGGGAGGACCTGTCACCGTCACACATCCCGATATCATTCGCTATTTCATGCTGATTCCCGAGGCATGTCAGCTGGTGCTCGAAGCCGGTACGATGGGCAAGGGCGGCGAGATTTTTGTGTTCGACATGGGAAAACCTGTCCGGATCGCCGACCTTGCGCAGCGCATGATCGATCTCAGTGGCGCCAAGAATGTCATGATACAGTTCACGGGTCTTCGCGATGGCGAAAAACTCTACGAGGAGGTTCTCACCGACGACGAGCACACCAAACCCACTCTGCATCCCAAGATCAAGATTGCTTCCGTTCGAGAATATCCCTACGAACTGGCCCTTCGGAACGAAGAGGAGCTCTATCAACTGTCCTTCACGTACAACGATATGAAGATCGTTGCAAAAATGAAGGAAATCGTTCCCGAATACAAGAGCCATCAATCGAGGTATGAAACGTTGGATTGATTCTAAGGGATTCTTAGGGATTCTTAGGGATTCTAAGGGACGTATGTTTCTTGGGTACCATCTCCAACAAGGCGCGAGTAACGTCCTTTAATATCCCTTAATATCCCTTAATATCCCCAAATATCCCTAAATATCCATCAAGTTGAGCAACTGCGAAACTTGAGTTTATAATTTTTTATTCACATGGAATATCAATATCACATTTTTTCGCCCTATCGTGTCTGCCCACTGGGTGCTCACGTCGATCACCAGCATGGATTGGTGACAGGTTTTGCCATCGACAAGGGTGTCGATCTGTATTTTAATGTGCGTGATGACAGCCAGGTCAATCTGATCTCCGAAAACTTCGAGGGAGAGGTCCATTTTCATTTGGACACCCCTTCTCAGGTTCGTGAGAAGCATTGGGGCGATTATGCGAGAGGGGCAAAATATGCCTTGCGCAAGCGTTTTGACCTGTCGAAAGGTATCGATGGAAAATTGCATGGCAGTCTGCCTATTGGTGGACTCAGTTCTTCTGCAGCCGTCCTGATAGCTTATGTCATGGCATTTGCCAAGGCCAATGGCATCAATCTGAAGCCTTTCGAGATCGTGCAGATTGCCTCTGAAGCCGAACGCGAGTATATTGGACTCAACAATGGCATCCTTGACCAGAGCTGCATCGCCCTGGGCAGGAAGGACGGCCTTCTCTTCCTCGATTGTGATTCGAACGAATATCGCATCGTGAAGCGAAATCCCAATATGCCGCCCTTCGAAATCGGCATCTTCTTCTCCGGCCTTTCCCGTTCGCTCATCAACAGCGACTACAACCTCCGCGTCTATGAGTGCAAGGTGGCTGCCTGGAATATGCTTGCCTATACCGGCCAGCCGCTCAGGACCTTCGACAAGACCTTCCTGCGTGACATTCCCAAGGCAACGTTCGACAAGACCAAGATTGCTATGCCCGATCGGTTTGCCCGTCGCGCCGAGCACTTCTACACCGAGTATCGCCGCGTGCGTCAGGGTATCACCGCGTGGGAGAGTGGCAACATCAAGCTCTTTGGCAAGCTCAGCTTCGATTCGTGCGAGTCGTCCATGAACAACTACGAGTGCGGTAGTCCGGAACTGATCGCCATCTACAAGATCATGGCCAAGCTGCCGGGCGTTTATGGCGGACGTTTCTCGGGCGCAGGTTTCAAGGGTGCGGTGATTGCGCTGGTCGATCCTGCCTATAAGGAAAGCATCGAGAAGTCGCTCACCGATCAGTACCTCGCCAAGTTCCCCGAATACGAAGGAACGTTCTCGGTCAATTGGGTGAAGCCGGACGATGGTGCAAGGTTTGTGGCCGTTTAATTCGATTTTCTGATTCTCTTCAATACATAAGTATGTAACCAAAATTAACGATAATTATATGTGTCTATTTCTTAACACGCTCCGAGCTTTGCTCGCGTGGAGCGAAGCGTAACAATTATCATGAATTTACATGAATAATTAGTATGAAAGGTAGGTCAATATAGACACATACTGAGAAATTAATGATAATTCGCGATAATTCGTGTTAAAAGAAAAATATGTATAGTTAATTCTGAATAGTTACTTAAGACTATGGTACAGTATAATGTGAAGTTAGAGGGTAGAACCGTATTGGTGACCGGTGCGGCTGGTTTCATCGGTTCCAATCTCGTCAAGCGCTTGTTCAACGACGTGCCCGATATTCGAATCATCGGCATCGACAGCCTCAACAACTACTACGACGTGAACATCAAGTTCGAGCGTCTCCAGCAGCTGAACGATTTGGCGGCCAAGCTTCATCCCGGCCAGGACGAACGCGAGAAGTATTGGAAATTTGTCAAGGGAAACATTGCCGATATGCAGCTGCTCAATCACCTCTTTGCCGAATACAAGCCTTCGGTGGTGGTGAATCTGGCGGCACAGGCAGGCGTGCGCTATTCGATTACCAATCCCGATGCCTACATCGAGTCGAACCTCATCGGGTTCTATAACGTCCTCGAATGTTGTCGTCATCATCATGTCGATCATCTGGTCTATGCATCTTCGAGCTCCGTCTATGGTTCGAACAAGAAGGTCCCCTATAGTACCGACGACAAGGTGGATAATCCCGTTTCGCTCTATGCTGCCACCAAGAAGAGCAACGAGCTGCTTGCCCATGCCTATTCCAAGCTCTATAATATCCCCTCCACAGGTCTCCGCTTCTTTACGGTCTATGGTCCTGCCGGACGCCCGGATATGGCGTATTTCGGCTTCACCAACAAGCTGCGTCGGGGCGAAACCATCCAGATCTTTAACTTCGGCAAATGCAAGCGCGACTTCACCTACGTCGATGACATCGTCGAGGGTGTGGTCCGCATCATGCAGCACGCTCCCGAGAAGGCCGATGGCGAAGATGGTCTTCCCATTCCTCCCTACAAGGTGTATAACATCGGCAACAACAGTCCCGAGAACCTGCTCGATTTCGTGGATATCCTCCAGCAGGAGCTCATCCGTGCCAACGTCCTTCCCGCCAACTACAATTTCGAGAAGCACAAGGAGCTCGTTCCGATGCAGCCCGGCGATGTCCCCGTCACCTACGCCGACACCACGCCCCTCGAAGAGGACTTCGGGTACAAGCCATCCACCAGTCTTCGCGATGGCTTGCGTGCTTTCGCCGAATGGTATGCCCAATATTATGGCACCGCCACCAGCCCGATCCGGTAATTCATTCCTCAGTTTCGCATTTAGCGAAACTATATTGGAGTTATCAGTAGTAAACGGGAGTTAACAGGCAAAAGCCTGTGGAGTTAACGGACGAATGTACCGTTGGACCCTCTTTTCGAAAGGCGATGGTATCGTCCGTTAACTCCCGCTAACTCCCGCTAACTCCCATTAACTCCCATTAACTCCCATCACCTCCCATCCCCTCCCAATAAATGAAAACTATAGTCATCGCCGCCGGTTACGCCACCCGTCTCGGTGAACTTACCAGGAACTTTCCGAAACCCTTGCTCAAGATAGGCGAGAAGTCGATTCTCGACCGGATGCTTGCCGACATTGACCAGATTCCCGACATCACGGAGCATATCATCATCAGCAACCACAAGTTTGCACCCCATTTCGAGGCGTGGAAGCAGTCCGCTTGCTACACCAAGCCCATCACCATTGTCGATGATGGGACCGAGACCAACGAAACGCGACTGGGTGCCGTTTGTGACCTCCTTTTTGCGCTCGAAAAGCTGCAGATCAACGATGACCTGCTCGTAGTCGCTGCCGACAACATCCTGTTCTTCAGTTTTCAGGAGTTTGTGGATTTTGCCAAGGCCAAGCAGACCAGTTGCATCATGTGCCACGAACAGCCCGAGCTGGCAAAGTTGCAGCGTACGGGTGTAGTCGTGCTGGATGATGACAACAAGGTCCTCAATATGGAGGAGAAGCCTGCTGTCCCCAAGTCACATTGGGCAGTGCCGCCCTTCTATATCTATATGCAGAAGGACCTCGACCTGATCCGGCATTCGGTGGAGAATGGTTGTGGCAAGGATGCGCCCGGGAATCTGGCCCATTATATGGTCGATCACACCACCGTTCATGCGTGGCACATGACGGCAGGCCGTTTCGATATCGGTTCGCTGGATACGTACAAGGAAGCATGTGCTCGTTTTTAATGTACTCAACTTTCAAATACGAAAGTTGATGATTCTAAGGGATTCTAAGGGATTCTAAGGGATTTTAAGGGACGTATGTTTCTTGGGTACCAATCTCTACAGGCGAAGGTGACGTCCCTAAATATCCCCAAATATCCCCAAATATCCCTTAATATCCATCAACTTTCGCAAATGCGAAAGTTGAAATATGCTAACTGCAAGAAAAATGAAAAAAAGAGATCAACGCATCTGGCTCTGCCTGGCACACATGTCAGGCAATGAGATGAAATATGTCAAGGAAGCATTCGACACCAATTGGGTTGTTCCGCTTGGTCCCAATGTCAATGGCTTCGAAGAGGATCTGCAGCGATTTGTCGATTCGCCCGATCCGCGTCGGGCTGCGAATGCTCCCGCGCAAGAAGGCAGTCCATGTCCCGAAGGCGGTTGTGCGGCCAAGCCTCACACCGTCGTAGCTTTATCATCGGGAACCGCTGCCGTTCATCTCTCGCTGATTGCATGCGGTGTGAAACCGGGAGATGAGGTCATCGTCCAGAGCTTCACGTTCTGTGCCAGTTCCCATCCCGTCACCTATTTGGGAGCCACTCCCGTCTTCGTCGATTCCGAACGGGATTCCTGGAACATGGACCCGGAGATTCTCGAAGAGGCCATTCGGGACCGTATTTCCAGGACAGGACGTAAGCCGAAGGCCATCGTTCCGGTTGCGCTTTACGGCATGCCCTATCAGATTGATCGGATTATGGAGGTAGCCAACCGGTACGGGATCCCCGTCATCGAGGATGCCGCCGAAGGAATGGGTTCCCGTTGGAAGGGCCGGGTGTTGGGCACCTATGGCAAGTATGGAATCCTTTCGTTCAATGGCAACAAGATGATCACGACCTCGGGAGGCGGCGCACTCATCTGTCCCGATAAGGCAGCCAAGGACGAGATCATGTGGTATGCCACCCAGGCACGCGATGCCTATCCCTATTATCAGCACAGTGCCATCGGGTATAACTATCGTCTTTCGAATGTTTGTGCGGGAATCGGTCGCGGCCAGATGACGGTGCTCAACGATCATATCGCACATCATCAGAAATTGGCTGCGCTCTATGACGAACTCCTTCAGGATGTGCAGGGCATTACGTTCCACCGGAATCCTGACGAACGATACGATTCCAACTATTGGCTCAATACCATCACCATCGATCCCGGACTGAAGGTGAAGGGGGAGGAGTATGCCTACAAGAAGGTTGTGACCAGTGCCATTGGAGGGGCTGCGGGTGTCATTCATGCGGTGGATACACCGACGACCGATTGTCAGCCCAACGACAACGTCGAGGCGATGCGAATGGGGTTGGATGCCCTCAATATTGAGGCACGTCCGCTGTGGAAGCCCATGCACAAGCAGCCTGTTTATCACGACAGTCCCGCCTATGTCAATGGAGTTGCTGAGTCGCTCTTCCGAGTCGGTCTT
>JAEEUA010000088.1 GCA_016286775.1 Bacteroidales bacterium | reverse complement strand
CTATAGGAACTATAAGGAATATAGGAACTATAGGGAAATATAATTCTGACTATCTTCTTAGAATCAGCTTTCTCTCCCGAACCACGAAGCCGCCTTGTTCGGGAGCCAATCGTCGCCCGAAGAGGTCGAAGGCAGCGCCCTTCTCGTTTCGAGGGAGCGAAACGGGATGGATGGCAGCGGGTAAAGCGTCGGGGTGAAGGTCCTCAGCACCCGAAATCTCGGTCGAGGTTTCGCCTATCCTGCCACAATCCTGATGAAGGGCGGTATAGACGCGGACAAAATCGACGTGCGACAGGGAAACAGCCTTGCGTGAAAGCGGTTCTACGGCCCAATCGATGTTGAACGAACAGCCGAGGGTATCCGTATTGGGGAGGTTGTCGGCATAGCCAAAGCGAAAGGGTTCGAGTACCCAATAGCTACCGTTTCCGCTGGTGTCGGTGGCATTGTCGGGAAGGAGCGTGCCCACGAAGGTGAGCGGCGACTCCAGCCAGGCGGGGAAATAATCCTGCGTATGGAAGGGATTGCGGTTGATGAAACCGGCGTTGCCCAAATTGTTTGACCAGGCGATATCGAGCGAATCGCCAAACCTTGTATATTCCAATTCGTAGTCGTAACGGACGCCGAATTCATCTTCGTCGGCACTGCCACTCAATTCGTACCACGAGTCGTCGGGCAAACCATTGCCGTTTTCATCCTGGCTGACCATAACGATGCCCGCTTCGGCATTGCCCGTATGCGCGTTACCCTTGATGTAGAGGTCCATTGCGCCAACAACATTCACTACGGGATGGTCGAAGTGGAAGGTGATGTAACCGCCCCAAGCGCCCAAACAAACCGTCCTGCCGGCATCGTTGGCCAGATATTCGGTGCATTTTTGCGCCATCGAAGCAGCATCGTCACCTTCCTCATAAGCGGGCATCGTGTTGATGAATTGTCCGGGAGCGGGGACATATTCATCGACGGCGAGGATATAGGGGTTGTTTTGCGCCTGCGCGGCAAGTGTCAGCAGGGCGATGGGGAGGAAGAGGGGTTTCATTGTTTTTATTAGTGGCTATAGTAGCTATAGTGGCTATAGGAACTATAGAAATTATAGGAAATATTAGAAATATAGGAACTATGGGAATAATTCAATTTTTTAAGACAAATGCGCCTCGCGAAGGGATGTCGCCCGTCGAAACTCGCCAGAGGAAATGGCCGTCGGCGTCGAAGTGGAGAAGTTCTCCGCTCGAAACGTAGTTCTTGGCATCGAGGAGGTAGAAGTCACGATCGCGCGGATTGACGATGATGCCGTAGGGCAGGGTGATATTCTGAATCTCGGGAGCTGTAAATAGAACTGCAACGCTGCAACGCTGCAACGCAACATCAACAATGCCAAAGTCTTTCTTGTAACCGCCATCGGCGTAGCTGAATGTTGTTCCGATATAGTAGAGCGAATCGCCGACAATCGTCATCGAGGAGATGGGAATCTCCAGCCGCTTAACGACTTGGTCGTCCTTGAGGCAATAGAGGGCGGGAGGGACGTCGAAATAGTTGCCACGTGACGAAACCCAAAGCTGTCCATGTCGGTCGGCCAGCAGGCGATGCAGGTTGACATCCACCTCGATTTCCTTCACCACACGAAACGTGGCGAGGTCGATTACCGTAAGACGGTTGTCGTAGAGGGGCACGCGATAGCCGCCGCTATTGGCCACGTAGAGCCGTCCATCAACGATGGCCATCTCTTCGGGTTGATACCCCACGACTACCGAATCAACCTTCTGCAAGGTCAGCGTATCGACCTTATAGACGCGTCCCAGGGGACAGTTCTCGTCCACTTGCACGGGGCCTGCATAGCTGCTCACGTAGGCAAATCCGCCGTCGAAGGCGAGGTAGCGGCCGTTGGCTATATTGACCTGTCCGATGCGACGAGTGGTAGCAGCTTCGCACACCTCGACCTTGTTCGAACAGTTCACCACTATCCAAAGCCGGGTGCCATAGATGCCGATATCGTTGCCCACGTCGCCCAGCTCCTTGACGGTCGAAGGGTTGCGCTCGGCGTAGATGTTCCGGTAGTAGTGGATGGTCGAATCGACTCCGCTCAGGTCGAGGTAATCGAGCGTGCAGCGGTTCGAACCCATATTGCCCTCGTTGAGGATATATAGGCCCGCGAAGCCTGACGCCTGGCTTTCGGCACCCGTATCCTCGTCGGTCATATAGGTGACGTATTCGTCCTCGCGGCACGAGCACACGCACAAGGGCAGCAGACAAAGCAGAAGTTTCAGAATTCGCATAGCATCGTCAAATTGAAGTTTCTGCCCGGCATGGGGTAGTTGATAATCACGTCGTATTGCTGGTCGAAGATGTTGTTGGCCTCCAGTGTCCACTTGGCGGCAAAGCGACTGAACGTATGCCGCCACGAGAGGTGGAGGTCGCTGGTGTACCACGGTTGCAGGTGGTTGTAGGCGATGTTCTCCTGCTGGCAATAGCGTTCGCCAGTATAGACGAAGTTGTAGGCGAAATCCCAGGCCCCGTAATCGGCCATCAGCGTGACAGAACCGCTGTGCCAGGGCGTGTAGGGTATCTGGTCGCCATAGTAAGACGAAGTCTTGTCGGTCACGTCGCGGGCGCGCTGGTAGGTGTATTGGAGTCTTGCCGAAAAGGAAAGCTCCTGCAAGGCTTGCCACGCGCCGAAGGCCTGCACGTCGATGCCGTCGATGTGAACGCGACCGAGGTTGAGCATCGTCCAGCGGAACTGCTGTCCCTTCGGATAGGCGACGATCTTGTCGTGCACGGAGTTGTGATAGAGGTGCGCTTCCAGGCTTCCAGCCAGGCCGGTGTTGTCGTTAAAGCCAAGCTTGGCTTTACCTGAAACACCAGAGGAGCGAGTGGGACGAGAGGGAGCTGAGGAACGGGCGGGCCGAGAGGGGGAGGAGAAGCGGCCAGAACCGGCGCCCCCCGTTAGACGCATGCCCAGGTCGTATTGGATGGCGGATTCGGGACGGAGGAAGGCGCTGCCAAAATTGGTATAATAAAGGTCGTTGAAGGTGGGCATCCGGAAGCTCTTCTTGGCAAAACCGGTGAGCTGGAGGCAGTCGAACGGGCGATAGCTGACGAAGAGGGCGGGCGTCCAGTTGGAGGAGGTAGGACAATGGGAGCTTGTGCGGGTACGGTCGCGGTGGTGCGAATAGACGATGCTGCCCTGAAGCTGCACCTTGCCGAGGTCCATGGCCGAAGCCAGCGAGGCGAGGTTCGACCAGCGGGTAGGATAGGCGAACAACGGCTGGTTGGCACCGAGGTGATTCCACCGCAGGTCATAGCTGCACGAAAGGCTCCACCAAGGTCGGATTTCAACCACGTTCACCGCGCTCAGGTACGCCTCCAGCTGCCTATAGGTGTTATCGACCACGAGTTGCGTAGTATCTCTATTTAAATAATGTGTTTGATAACGGGCATATTTGCCCAGAATGCGAAGCGTATAGCGGTCGGTCAAATCCTTCTGCCACGAGCCTTGTACGAAGGTGTTGTTGTCGCCCTGGCGTTCGCCGCGCCGCCACACGTTGTTGACGATGGCGCCCGGTATGCCACGATTCGAATGAAAGGTGTAGGCCTTTGCCTGCCAATGACCTTCGGTCAATTCGCCGTAGAGGTTCACTTCGGCACGAAGCGACTGCACGTCGCCATTCTGCCGAGTGGCTGTGGTGTCGTAGGCGATGCTTCCGTCGTGGTTGCGGCGGCGGTAGTTGAAGCGGTATTTTCCGTTTGTCGAAAGGAACATTGCATTCGCCGACAAGAGTACGTTTTTGTTTATATAGGTCTCATAGAATGCCGAAAGACGTAACAGGTTGGATGCTCCTGTTTGTATCCTGGTTTTCAAATAATGGTTTTTCGATGGCTTGTTTTCTTGATGACCTGTTGACTTCTTGTCTCGTTGACTTGTTGACTTGTTACCTCGTTGACTTGTTGACCTATTGCCCAGGTGTTTCGTTGTCTTGATATACACGCTTCCCGCATTGGCGAAGTCCGAAGCCGTCTGCAGGATGGCCGAACGCTGCCCCTGATAGACGCTGACTTCCTCGATGTTGTCCAACGAGAACTGCCCGAGGTCGATGACGCCGTTCTGTGCATTGCCCAGCTCGATGCCGTCGTAATAGATGCCTACGTGCTGCGAACCTAACGAGCGTAGATTCACCGTCTTCAGGCCTCCGATGCCACCATAATCCTTTAGCTGAACGCCGCTCATGTAGCGCAGGGCATCGGCCACCGAATGGGCGTTTACCTTCTCCAAATCGTTGCCCTTCAGGGTTTGCGGCGTAATTGTCTCATGGTATCTGATCTTGCTCGTGATGGTCACGTTGTCGATGATGCGCACAGAATCCTGAGCCATGGAGTAATTCCACAGCTTGAAACTGCCCAACAGTATGAGCAGGACAATGCGCATCAAAGGTTTCATTCGTGCTTGTTAACGAAAGGTTCGCCCTCCTGTCGGTCGCAGGATTGTCCAAGCCAAAGCTTGAGGTTCTGAGGTGCTCAGAACTGGAAACTGGGCAGTCGTCAGCAGGTCTTCTGACTCGTCATCCCCTTGGGCAGTCTTCCCGTCTGTTAACGTGGACAGTGACATACCGAGGCCCGTGGGTTCATGATGACATACAGCAGCGGGACTGTTCCGGATTCGCACCGGATTCCCTTTTAATCCGCAGGGGTCAGGCTGCGGAACTGGCGGCTTTGTTATAGAATCGCACGGGGAGTTGCCCCGTGCGATGATAATTGTTTTTTTCCGGAATATCGAAACTAAAAGAGCGGAAACCGAAGCCCTTAGAACTTCACAGCCTTCTTGCCGTTGAGGATGAAGATCTGTCCGGCGGCGGGAGCCTGGATCTGACGGCCGTAGAGGTCGAACATCTGCTGTTCGCCGCGAGCTTCGTTGTCTTCGCGAACCTCTTCAATGGCAGCGGGAGTCGTGGTGATGACGATGACGTCGTACAGCTGAGCCTTGCTGCTGCCGCCTGTCTGTGCGATGCGAACGAAGAATTCGCCCTCGTCGCCCACGTGCAGACGGGTCTTCTTCCAGTAGCGCTGGGTGGTGCAATAGTTGATTTCGCCCACTTTCGTCCAGTTCTCACCGTCGGTCGAAGTCTGGAGTTCGATGTTTGGAGTGCCGGTCGAACCGTTGCCCATGTAGGTCACAACGTCGAACGGTGCCTGGAACTTCTCGTTGCTGACGATGCGCATACTGTAGGGCTCGCCCGAAACCTTGCCGCCGAAATCGACAACGCCGTTGGTTGGAGTGCCGATGGCATCGAAAGCGGTCTCAGCATAGCGTCCGGTAGCACCGTTGCCTACGCCAACTTCTGGCTTCAGGTTGGTTTCGCCGGTTACTACCTGACCTTCGGTTTCGATGGTCCACTGGGTGTCGGTAGTCGAAGTGATCTTGCGGTAGGCAGCTGCATCGGGAACGTAGATGGTCTTGATGGAGTCGTTGCCGTTGATGTCCTTCAAAGGAGTTACGCCGTCCTCGTCATAGACGATCTCGGTGTGGTCAACTACGTCGCTGTAGTAATTCCATGCTTTCTTGCCGAAGTAGTAGAAGGCCGAAGCGCTGCCGGTTCCGATGCTATCGGTTACGGCTTCGGAGGCGTTGTAGCTCTTATCGCCCACGGTGATGACAACGTTGTCGTACCAGTCGGTTTGACCTGCATTGAAGTGAGCCACGGTGTCGATAGGATTGCAGATGCCTGCAACCTCAATCTCTGCAGTATAGATAGGCGAAGTGAGCTTGCTCTCGCTCTCAGCAAACATGGTAATCTCGGCGGGTTCGGTCATGACGATTGGCTCGGTGTAGAGCTGCGAGGTGGTCGAAGAGGTGAGACCCTGGAAGTTGAAATAGATGTTGGTGCCTTCCTCGCCGGTGAGGGTGACGATGGTTTGACCAACTTCCTGCTGGATGTCGAGGGTTGGAGCCTGAGCCTGCGTCTTCACGCTGATGGTAGCGGTGGCGATGTTCGAATCGTTGTAGCCGTGAGCCTGGGCAAATGCCTTTACTACGAGGCCGTCCTCAGTTACTTCGAATGGCTCGGTATAGAGGGTGCTGGCTGCGGTCGGGTCAGTGCCATCGGTGGTGTAGTAGATGGTGCTGCCTGGGGTTACGCAGCTGATGCTGACCTGGGTATTGCCGTCGAATGGCTGCTGCGAGATGATCGGCATAGCAGCGTTCTGCACCTTGCTCTTGGTGGCTGCGAGGATGCCTACGGCATTGCGGATGATGGTGAGTGCATCGTCGGTGAGGTTGAAGTCATTATCAGCAGTCAGGTGGTCGCTCGACAACGGGATGAGCATGTACTGGTTCTTGGTGCCGTGGGTGTGGATGGCGTTGATGCCGTCGCCTACGGTGGCCATCACGGCGTCGTCGGCAATCAGCGAACCTTCGGTCACGGTATAGCCCTGCACGAGGTTGCCGGCGGTGATGTCCTCAGGATTGCTCTTGAAGAGCTGGATGGTGCCGTTCTCGTCCATCGTGGTCACGTCGGCGAAGAGGGGATCTTCGAGGAAGTCCTCGGCCACGGTGATGCTGTTGGCCTTGGGCGAAGGATTCGAGCCTGCACCGAAGTCCCAGACGCCTTTCTTGTACATGAAAGACTTGAGGTTGAGCAGAGGCACCTTGTTGATGATGTCCACAAGACCCTTGGCGTAGGCATTGCCGCTCGAAACGGCTTCGCTGGCAACCACCACGTCGAAGTTGAGGAGCGAATCGTTGAGCTCGGCGCTGGTCATGGCCTTCACTTCGTCGCTGTTGTAGTCGATGGCGGTCACGTTGTAGTCCATCAGGGTGATATAGACGGGATCGGAGTCAAGGCCGCCGTCGGCAGCGTAACCTGCGGGGTTGCCGTCAATCTTGTAGCCGTTGTAGGAGCTGTCGTAGAGGTAGGCAATCTTCATGTCGTCCATGTTCGAACCCTGGTCTTCGCCCACCTGGATGTAGTAGAGGTGGCAGCCGTTGGTGTTGTAGATGACGATGTTGTAGGTTCCGTCCTCGTTGGGGGTGTCGGTGATGCCGTCCTGCACCTGCCATACCTGCTCGGTGTAGTCGATGGGCACAGCGGGGGCTTCAGCGCCGTCCTCGCCCAGAATCTTGGTGCTGCGGGCATTCTCCGACGTATAGACATAGAGCTCCACGCCACGTGCCTCGGTGGACTTGTGGCTTTCGACGCCGATGTAGATCTTTTCGCCAACAGCCACGTTGGGGATGACGAAGTAGTTCTTCTGCTTGCTGCCGCACCAGAGGTAGCTTGCGCCATGGTAAGGTCCGAAACCGTCGTTCAAGGGACCCTGGTAGTTGAGGGCAATGGCCAACGAACGGGCAGCGGTGTTGGTGTAGAGCAGGCCTTCGAGCTCGACGATGGTCTCTTCGTTGGCGGTCAGCGTAGCGCCCGAAGCAGAACCCTGGGCTTTAACCTCCCAGAAGCAGTTGCCTGCGCTGAGTTCGGTAGGTGCGGTGCCATCGGCTTTCTCGACGTCCGACCAGCCCGATCCGGGGTTGTTGGTGTTGGTGACGGCAAAGGCGCCTGCCTGGAGGTTGTTGATGGTAGCGGTGCTCCACTTGGTGAAGTCCCACTTCCTGAACTCTGCATTTGCCTGTGTAGCGCTCATCAGGGCTACAGCAGCAATCGAAAGAAGTAAAGTTTTCTTCATGATTAAAATATTGGTTAAAAATAGTGTGCTTAAACTGGGTACAAAGATACGCATTTTTTTCGACATATCCAAATCCTGAGGGAAAAATCTTCAAAAAATAATTATATTTTTTCGTGTCGCGTCTGTTTTGTTCAAAATCGGGATTATTATGCTTCGATAAAACGCATAAATGCAGCAATAAAATCGATTGCATAGCCATTTCTGGAATTACTTATCGGCGCGAATGAGTGGGTAAAACGATGAGTTTGATATGTCAACTGGATTGCGGATAAAGATATATATAAATATAAAATCCAACTATGTTTTTTTCGGAAAAGGCTTACATCAACTGCAACGCTGCAACGCTGCAACAGAATTCAACGAATAAAATCAGCCGATGAAGCAACCTCCATCGGCTGAATATCAGTGCATTACTTTACAACAACCTTCTGACCATCGACAATATAGATGCCGCTTTCAGTAGGCAATTCGGGCAATCTGCGTCCCTGCAGGTCGAAGATTCGTCCGGCCTGACGCTCGTTTTCGTACATCTTTTCGATGGAAGTGAGCGGGGAACCGGCCACACCCACGGCATCCCACGCGTCGGCGACCGTCTTTGCCTCCTGGCCGCTGGCACCATAAAGTGCCGTTGTGGCCTCCAGAGAAGCCTCGCGGATGGCGGCGTAGTCCGACTCCATGGTGGCGTAGCTGGTGAGCGTCAGGTAGGCGATGCGCTGCGCCTTGTCGATGCCGATGCCCGTGACGTCGTAGGCAGTGCCCTTGTCGTTGGTGCCGCTGCCGCCGTCGGTGAGCAGGTAGTACCACTTGTTCTGCACGCCGCTGTTGGTGTGCACGCCGCCATTGTCATCCTCGTCGGTTTCGGGCACCACCCAGTGCTCGCCCTCGTAGGTGTCGGGGCTGGGGTCCTTGCCGTCGAGCGAGTTCTTCGGGTTAGCCATGTCGCGCATGTTGCTGTAGGGCTCCTGCATGTAGTTGAGCACCACGCCCTCGGCGATGAGCCAGTTGGCGCCCTCCTTCACGTGCTTCTTCACCGAGATGCCCATGATGTCGGAGAACGACTCGTTCAGTGCGCCCGACTCGCCCTGGTACTCCAGCTTGGCCGTCATGTCGGTGATGATGTGCGTGAATTCGTGTGCCATCACCGAAAGCTCCACCACGGGGCTCATGGTTCGCACAGCTTCTATGCTGCCCAGGCCGTACAACATGGGGTAGGGGGCCTGTGAGGAAAGGGCGGCAGCATTCTGCGCCGACATGCCGAGCATGGTGTCGTAGTCGTCCGAAAGGTTATAGACGAGGTTATAGACGGGCGAGCCCTGCCCGTCGTAGCTCTCGCGGCCGAAGACATCCTTGTAGAAGTCGAGCGTCCGGGCCATGCCCCAGTGGATGTCGGCCACGGGGTCGCCGGCCTTCTCGTATTCGATGGTGAAGGTCATGCGCTCGTTCGAGAACTCGAACTTGCCGCTTCCGTCGGGCACGAAGGTGGTCACGGCCAGGGTGTCGTATTTCACCTCCTCTTCGTCATCCAGATCACTGTCGTCGAAGTCGTCATCGTCCTCGTCGTCGTCATCCTCGAGGTCGCCGTCCTCGTCGTCGTCCGGCAGGTCGAGGTCGTCATCGTCGTCGTCATCCGGCAGGTCGAGGTCGTCGTCCTCGTCGTCGTCGCCGGCCAGATCCTCATCGGTATCCTTCTGCGGGGTCAGCACGTAGAGGGTGACGCCATCGCGCGGCAGGGTGCTGATGAAGTTGTTCATTTCGTAGGTATAGGGCATGGCCTTGGCGTCGTTAAGGCTGTAATTGAACGAGGTGACGGTGGCCAGGCTTGGCGACTCGGGGTCGGTGCCATAGTTGAAGTTCAGCCGGAGCAGGGGAGCCATATTGCCCAGCAGATCGTCCAGGTTGATGTCGTCGGGCAGATTCGACCAATCGATGTCGCCCATGTCAACGGGGGTGAAGGGCTTGAGGTTGCCGTCTTCGTCCTCGATCATGAACTTGTCGAACGTCACCTTCCTGATCCTGTAGGCGGTGTAGGCTTGGCCTGCCTTGTTGCCCACATATCCCGTGTATTCGCTGATCAGCTTGGAGATGCCGTCCAGCTCGTTGGCTTTCGCCATTTCGCCGAGCGATTCTGCCCATGCCTCGATCTCCGCTTCGGAGGCGGTCGAGAAGTCGGCGGGCAGGTCGAGCTGCGGGAAGTAGTCGTAGAGCTTGCCCATGGCGGCCAGCTGCTGGATGGTGGGGATGTAGGCGCCGCTCAGGGTGTGGATGTTGCGCTTCGAGTCGTAGAGGTAGGTCGAGCCGTCGGACAGCTGGCAGGCGTCGAGGGTCACATCGCCGCTGTAGAGCGAGGTGGCAGCCACTTCCACGGGGGTGCCCTCCTCGTCGTCGTCGGCGCTCAGCCGGTGCGTCAGGGGCACGCGCTTCAGCAGCTCTTGCGTCTCGGCATCGTAGTATTCGTAGGCGTTCCTTTTGGCCGAAAGCTGCTTGTAGGCATAGCGGAAGCCGTCGGCGGTGTTCACCAGGTAGAGCTCACGACCCTTGGCCGGGGCGCTCTGCTTCGTCATGGGGCGGTGCTGGCGGATGCGTGCCGGCGCACGGCGGCTCTCCATCACCATGCCGTTGGCCGAAATCACGCGACCGTCCTTGGCGTGGATGAGTACCTGCGAGTGCTCCACCTCGACACCTGCCACATACTGGCGGTACTCGATGCGCTCCATGCCGGCAAAGTCGGTGGTGCGGCTCACTTCACGCCATTCCGTGCCTTCGGGAAGCGAGAACCATTGGCCAAAACGCTGCTCAACGTTCGTGACCGAAACGTTTTGTCCACTCAGTTGCTTGAAGAACTGTCCATTGTCCCGTGCCTGCAATGAGATGGCAAGCACCAGGGTAACGATTAAAGTGAAAATTTTTTTCATAGCGAATCTGTAAAAATAAATAATGTTGTTTAAGGTATGATAATTTTGACTGCAAAGATAAAGGTTTTGGTTGACTATTCCAAATTTTTCCTTCGAAAAATGTCATTTTCAGTAGAATATTCTACATCCTGATACAAAAAACACCTGATTGCGGTAAAAGCCTGGATACACAAAATGTAAAATGTAAAACGTAAAAAACGTAAAAACACACGCTTTCACATTGTGCATGTACTTTAGAAGGCCTATAGAAGATTTAAAAAAAGACCAACAACAATTACTGTAGTATATTATTTTACATGTACAATATAAAATATATATCATTTTACGTTTTTTACGTTTTACATTTTACGTTTTCCTACTTATTGTTTTTGGTACAATATCTTATATTTTAACTATTTATTCGTTAAATAACAGCTGATTATAAATTATACTTTCCGAAGAGAAGAAGTGCAATCTCACAATTTATCCCGTATTGTAGCATGCGAAGTAGAGCAATCCCACCGTTTACGCAGCTTCGCAAGATGGAAAGTAATCCCTTCTTGCAAGCCATTTTGTTCCACTGGCTTCGAAGCTGCACTATCTCACAGCAAGATTGCTCCACTTGTTGGAAAGTAGTGCAATCTCACGGCAATTTTGTTCTGCTTGTTACGAAGTAGTGCAATCTTGCGAGCAATATTGTTCTGCTTGTTACGAATTAGTGCAATCTCACGAGCAAATCTGCATGGAACGACGTGAAGTAATGCAATCTTGCGGCAAGTTTGCTCCGCCTGCCACAAAGTGGTGACAGAGGGATTATTTCAAATTTACAGTATCATGGAGTAAGATTTACAGTATCATATATAGTATCATCCTGGCTCGATCAGTCTTCTGCAACGATACTTGTAAATTCGCATTCTTCGTCATTGATTATAACAATGCCAAGAGCATCTTCAATCTTGGAGAGGGTTTCGAGAGACAGGTTTTCCTTGCCCTTCAATATCTTTGATACGTATTGTTGGGTGCAATCCATTCGCTCTGCAAGGGCCTTCTGAGTCAAGCCTTGCTTCTTCATTTGCAATAGTACCTTTACAGCAATCTTTTGCGAGTGCTGCAACCATGACCAGTTGTCACGTCTCCATTCCGCTTCCTCCCGCCATTTCGATGGCGTTTCGCTCTGATGAGCTTCGAGGAATTCTATCGTTTTTTGTTTCATAGGTTTTCTCCTTATTTTATTGTATTTCTGACATATAATCAATAAATCCATCAGCATCTATCGCACCTCCATCAATAAGGAAATTGCGAACTGTTTCCATCTTATTGAGTTCAGCTAGGGTGTGTGTGCGCTCTTGCATAGTTCGGGTTAACTTGACTGCACCGCCTGTGATGATATAACAACCAGGTTCCAACTTGATTGCATAAATACGCAACCATGAAGCGTGTTGTGGACGATTTTTTATTCTTGCTTTTTCTTTACCCAAAAGTATTTCACTTGTTCGATTGTTTTCCAGCGGACGGAACAAAAGATCAAGATTCGCATCTGGAGAAATATCCAAAATCAAGCATTGTAATTTATGACTATCTTCTATTGTATCATATATCGCTTGATTAATGTCAGTAATCTTAAAATATGATGTCAAATCAGATATATTTTCAAGGAAGAAGTTAACCAACCATTCAGGATCGTTCCATTGCTCAAAGAGGGCAAATAATGCATTGTCCTTATCCCCGTCATAGCGAACTGCCCAAAGCGTATTATTCTCTAGAATTTTATCGAATGTCATAATTCGTTATTTTGTCACCGCAAATATAGTAATATAATGGCAAAAATACAACTATCAGTTGTGAATTTCTTTAAGTATAGGTAAATAATTTAAGAATTGACAAGTTCAGTGAGCATCTTAGCCTGCGTTGCACCGTTGCAGCGTTGCAGTTAGTTTTATGCTATTTATTTGTAAAATATTCGTGCACAAGGCTGCGGTAGCCGAGGGATTTGAGGTGGGGATAGCGGATGCGGTAGTTGGCCTTGTTGTGCTTACCGGTGGCGAGGAAGCGGAGGTTGTCCTGAAGGTAATGGTCGATTTCCTTGAGGCCATCGGTGCGGGTGATCATGGGGAAGAACCAGCGCGACCAGGTGAGGGACTGAATATCGTCCCTTTCGAAGAACTTGCGGTTGAAATAGCGGATAAGGCCCTTCATGGCGGCATCGGCAGGGATGTCCTTCTGGGTGCGCCAACGAAGGAGGAGACGCGTCTTGCGGCGAATCTTGTCCTTCATCTTGCGCTTGGTGGCTTCGGATATGTCGATTTCGTTGCCAAAACACTTGAAGCCAAGGTATTCGAATGGCTCGTCGGGGTGATAGATCTGCTCCTTCTCGGGATTCACTTCGAGGCGATACTTATCCAAAAATGCCTTCAAAGTTTCAATATGCTGCATCAGGGTCGGCTCATCGGGCGCAAAGAGGATGATGTCGTCGGAATAGCG
>JAEEUA010000315.1 GCA_016286775.1 Bacteroidales bacterium | reverse complement strand
GAAGTCGCCGTAGTCGGAGAAGATGAAGTTGGGCATCACGGTGTCGAGGTCGATGACGCAAAGCACTCGTCCCTCGCGGTCGAAGAGGATGTTGTTCACCTTCGTGTCGCAATGGCAGATGCGCTTGGGCAGAAGTCCTGCACGATGAAGTCGTTCACCTTCGCACATCGCTTCGGCTCTTTGCTCGATGCCGTCGATGAGGTTGCTCATCTTGGCTACCCGTCCAGCCCGATTGCTACGAACTGCCTCGCGGAACTCCTCAAGGCGGAATTCCATATTGTGGAAGTTAGGAATGGTTTCGCCCAACTCGATGGGGATATCTGCAAGCATATTCTGGAATTCTCCGAAGGCAAGACCTGCAAAGTGCGAATACTTGGCATCGACCACATCGAAGCTCTCCGAATCGGCGATGCAGATCATCAGTCGCCAATACGATTCGCCGTCGAAATGGTAGTATTTACCTTCGTGGGTGGGAAGGAATCGAAGCACGCGGCGGTCGAGGTCTTTGGCGCCTTGCTGTTCCAGTTTCTTGCGAATATGATTGGTGACAGCGATGATGTTGTCCATCAGCATATCCACGTTTTTGAAGATGTGATGGTTGATGCGTTGCAGCACGTAGTCGGGCGTGTCATCGCCCTCGGTGATGACGCGGAATGTGTCGTTGATGTGCCCGTTCCCAAAAGGTTGCACGGCAGAGGCCTTCCCTTTGATGTCGAAAGCCGAAACTATCTGTTGTTCCTTCTTCATGTCGTAGAAAAGATTCGAGGCAAAGATAATGCATATTTCAGCCGCAAATATATTAAAATATCGAATTATACCCAAACCAATTCGGGTTTTTTTGCCGTTTTTCGGCCAAATATTTGGAAATAGGATAAATAATCGTTATTTTTGCACCCAAAAATGCGATAAAAGTATGAAATTCATCAGTTGGAATGTAAACGGCCTGCGTGCCGTAGTGGGCAAAAACTTCAAGGAAGTGTTTGAGACGCTCGATGCTGATTTCTTCTGCTTGCAGGAGACCAAGATGCAGGAGGGTCAACTCGATATCGAATTCCCAGGCTATCGGTCCTATTGGAACTATGCCGAGAAAAAAGGATATTCGGGTACCGCAATTTTTACGAAACATGAACCCCTTTCGGTCAACTATGGAATAGGTAGTTGGACTGACGAAACAGGTGCAGAAACCTCCGATCATGAGGGTCGTGTCATCACGCTCGAATATCCCGACTTCTATCTCATCACCGTCTATACGCCCAATTCGCAGGACGGCTTGCGTCGTCTCGACTACCGCATGACGTGGGATGAAGCTTTTCGTCGGTATATGCAGGAACTTGACGCCAAGAAGCCCATCATCGTGTGCGGCGATATGAACGTGGCACACGAGGAGATTGACATTAAGAATCCCAAGGCCAACCGCATGAACGCCGGTTTCACCGACCAGGAACGTGCACAGATGACCCAGCATCTCAATGCCGGGTTCATCGACACTTTCCGCCATTTCTATCCCACGCTCGAAGGAGCCTATTCGTGGTGGAGTTATCGTTTCAAGGCGCGCGAGAAGAACGCAGGATGGCGTATCGACTATTTCCTGGTCAGCAGTCGCCTGGCCGATCGGCTTGAAGGTGCCAGCATCCACAACGAGATCTTTGGCAGCGACCATTGCCCGGTGGAGGTAGTATTGAAATGATAAGTAAGATGAAGAATATATTAATCCCTCTTTTGCTGGCAGCACTGACCGTGCTGCCAGGTTCGGCACAGACCTTGAAAGGCGTCGTGTCGCTGAACGATAGCACACCTTGTGCCTATGCTACGGTCTATATCCCGTCCCTCAATCGCGGTATTGCCGCCAATGAGAAGGGCGAATACATCCTCGACGAACTTCCCTCCGGCCCGTTGAAGGTGGAATACTCGTGCATGGGCCAGCAGACCGTGCGTCGTGAGCTCACTCTTGTCAAGGGTGAGACGCTGATTCACAACGAGGCACTGAGTGAGAAACTCATGCTGTTGCCTCCCGCCATCGTCACTCCCGACGGCGAGACACCGGCCCATTACGTACTGCGTCACGTTTGGGACAAGGCCAACGAAAACAGGTCGCGCATCGATACCTGGCAGGCTGCTGTGAAGTATGATGCCCGTATGAACGACATGGACTTGATCTTCAATATTATTCCGAAGAAGTACATGATTCTGCTGAAGAGTGCCCTTGCATTGGGCGGCTATAAAAAGATCTTTAACCTGGCGCTCGACCACCCATCGCTGAAGGCGAAGGTTTCGTTGGTACGCACTTATGCGAATGGGAAGATTACCGACTCGGAGCAACAGATCACCGAATGCAACGAGACTCTCACTGCCGACGAACAGAAGACTCTTTATCGCAACAAGCTCCTCATCCAGCCCGACATCTTTGATGAGGTTTATGACGACTACGAGGATTGGGGCCGCCATGGTTCGGCACGCGACAAGTTTCAGTTGGTGGGTACCTACGAACAGGATGGCAAGATGATTGACGTGCTCGAATATATCGAAACACGCACCACTGAGCGTAAGAAGGTCAATGATCAGGGAGAAAAAGTCAAGGAGAAGA
>JAEEUA010000314.1 GCA_016286775.1 Bacteroidales bacterium | reverse complement strand
GTCACTGAGGCTATAGGTCAGCTGGGCATTATGGCTGAGGTTCCGGCTGCGTGAACTCAGACTTTGTCGATGCATGGTGACGATGTCTCCAGTCTCCAGCTCGTAGGTCGAAAGCTCATCGTATTCCGCGCCCTTGAAGTCCTGGTAGTCGAGCGAGTAGCTCAGGCCGAACTCGCTGCGTCCACGATTTGCCTTGGCATAGAGCGACTCGTTGCCATTGACTGCAGTCAGGGTGTTGGTGAGCTGCGAACCGATGACGTAGCCGCTGACGGGTTTCTTGAGTTTGATGTTAATGATGTAGGCCACATCCTCGCCATAGCGCACTCCAGGATTATCTATATATTCGATGTGCTCAACACCCTTCAGGTCGAGCGTTTGCAGATCTTCGCGTGAGGCGATGACGTCGTTGATGCGCACCTGCACGGAGCCAAGATTCGTAAGTGCTGTGATGCTGTTCATGGCTTCGTCCACACGTATATGTGGCAGGGTGAGTTTGGCCAACAGGGAGTAGCCATTGGTTGATGTTTCGATGAGCTGGGCCGAAGGATAGAACCACTGTCCATCCACCTTCTGTACTACACGTGCGCCTTTGACGGTCACTTCGTCGAGGGTGACGCTCTTCTCTTCTTGTGCTGCTGCTGTCCAAGCGCAGGCCGCCATACAAATAATAAGGAATCTCTTCATACTTTTTGCAATTGGTGGTGCAAAGGTACGAAGAGATTCCTGTTTTTTCCAAAAAATCTTGCTGACATTTGTCTGACATTTTGCTGTCAGGTCTTTGTCAGTGTCCTATCTCTTTGTGCATCAACCGATAGGCTCTGCTGCGGTCGGATGTGATGCAGAGGTCGGAATATTGCTCAATGATGGGGCGAAGTCGGCGAATCAGGGTGTAGAGCGTGTCGCTGGCATCGGGCTTGCGGGGCCAAAGTGCATCGCAGATCTCGGTCTTGGTCAATATGTGGGAAGGGGAGGCGAAGAACATCTCCATCAACTGCTGCTGCATGGGAGTGAGGGGCACCTCGTGGCCGGTGGCAGCGTAGAAGCGATGCTCGGTTTCGGAGTAGGTCAGACCGCCGTAGGTGTTTCGAACCAGATCATTGCTTGGTGTGAATCCATTGCCCAAAGGAAGTGGAACGAGCTCTTCGGTGTCTTCTCGCGAATGTATTCGACGATAGCATACCATCAAGGTCCATAGGCCTGTCATAATCCATAGCAGGGTGGCGGGTTTCTGGTCAGAAAGACCGAAGATAGTGGCTTCGGAGCAATGAGCAGAAGCCTTGAATTGTCCGGCCTGTACATCGACCAGAAGTGAAGCCTTGCCTCGCAGTTCGGGAATCTGCAGCAGACTATTGAACGTGCGGAGAGTGTCTTGCGTGATGACGTTGCTCTCCTGTTGCTGCATCGTGAGGGTCAATGCGCGGTCGAGTTCCTCATTGACCCTTTGGCTCGTGGCATGGTAGCTCCTGTAGGTGGCCCAACAGGAGGAGAAGAGCAATGCGAATAGTACGATAAGTGCGTGATGGGATTTCATAGATTATTCTCTATTATAGGGTATATTGAGGAGGAAGGTGACGTGACATCCGAGGAGGGGGCGATCGGCGAGTTCGAGCAGCCCACCTTGTTGGAGCATCATTCGGCGGCTCAGCGGGAGGCCAATGCCGCTGCCACGTCGTTTCGTGGAGAAAAATGGCACGAAGAGGGTAGGGCGATTTTCGGCAGGGATGGGTTCGCCATCATTTCCGACGAAGAGATTGAGCGTCCTGGCTTTTCCGCTCGATAGTCCTTCGGATTTATCGTTGGTGGCTTCGATGACAATCTTTTGTGCACCGGCTTCGGCGGCATTCTTCACAAGGTTCATCAGGACTTGGCGCAGCATGCCGGCATCGGCACGCACGTTCGTGTTTTTGGGAACATTGATTTGCCACGAGAGTTGGGGATAGGTGCGGCTGATGTCGTCGAGCATCGCGGGCAGTTCGACAGTGCTGAGCATGGGTTGTTCCAACTCGGACATCTTGCGATAGTTGGAGACAAATTCACTCAGGTGGCGCGAGGTATCGTAGATGGCCTTGACACCGTCCTCGAACTCCGAACCCTTCACGTCGGGATGGTTCAGTAGCGACTGGCTGATGCTGGTGATGGGCGCTGTGGCGTTCATAATCTCGTGGGTCAGCACGCGAGCAAGGCGTTCCCACGTATCGACTTCGTTCTGATTGACTTGTTCGCGGATGGTGTTTCCCAGTTCGTTCAATGTCTCCTGCATAGCGCGCTCTCCGCTTGGCAATCCCTTGGTGGGCAGGCGGAATGAGAAGTCGCGGTTACGTATGGCTTCACGCATCAGCCACGCCCTTTGCCGCAGGATGCGCTGGTGGCGCACCCATAGCAGGACGATGATGACGAGGACGAGGGCGAAGATGATGAGGATGAACATGATGCGGGACTGAGGTTACGGTGCAGCCAAGCTTGGCTGCGACGAAACACGAGGGGAGACGGGGATGATGAGGGCAGCCATGCATGGCTGGGACAAAACACGAGGGGAAAAAGAGGAGAACGAGGGGACGCCAGGGTTAATTACACCTCGAGCTTCTTCATTTTGTTGTAGAGGGTTTGGCGGGTGATGCCG
>JAEEUA010000087.1 GCA_016286775.1 Bacteroidales bacterium | reverse complement strand
TGCTCTACCAACTGAGCTATTTTCGCGTATTGGCTTTGTGGCTGTGGGCGCAGATGGATTCGAACCACCGAAGTCGTAGACAGCAGATTTACAGTCTGCCCCATTTGGCCACTCTGGAATACGCCCTGTTGCGCTTCAAGATGGGCTTGAACCAACGACCCCCTGATTAACAGTCAGGTGCTCTAACCAACTGAGCTATTGAAGCAATTGCGAAGCGAAGAAGAGTGCTCTAATTTCGTTTAGCGGGTGCAAAGATAGTTCCTTTTCTCCCTCGCTCCAAATATTTTTGTCTTTTTCGGTCAAAAAACTATGAAATATGCTTCAAAACACTCTTTTTTGCTATCCGCATTTTTCATTGAACCACTTTCTTTCTCAAAAAAAGAGCGCCCAACCGATGCCGGGCGCTCATACTAGTTAAGGCTTAAGCCCATTCGATGTTTTCGGGTATCAGATCATATCGTTATATAAACAGCGTCATTTGGATTAAGAATAGGTATAAACCTATTTGACGACGCGAATATAGCAACTCTTTTTGAATCTGCCAAATTATAGGAGCAAAAAATCAATATTTACATCCTTTTTAGCAGATAAACTGAAAAAAGTGCAGGAAATCAATCAAAAAAACAGACGATTCCCTGCACAAATCAATCGAGATTATTCCTCATCCTTTTTCTCAGGTTCGGAAAAATCATCATTGCCCGTCTCGATTAGGACATTATACCACTGGATAAACTTGCGGATGTCGCCGGCATGCACACGATCTGCATCATACTCTGGCATCACCTCGGCGAACCAGGCACGCTGCTTGTCGGCAGGGTCCTTGGGGGAGACTGGAGCAATCTTTCCTCCTGTCAGTTCCTTTGCCTTGCCAAAAACGGTGTTGAGAGGCACTTCTCCATCAATGGTGTACATGGCGATATCGGCGAGCGAAAGAACCTTGTCGTGCTGCATAGCAGGACAACGACGACCATCAATCAGAGACTCACAAATAAGCATATTCTTGCCGCGGCTTACCAGGCGGTAGAGTCCGGGCTTGCCGGAAATAGACAAAATTTTGTCAATCATATTAATTATTATTATATGTATATGTATTGGTTATTTTTGCAGAAAAAGACCGAGGATAACATCCGCAGCTCGTGCTGGGGCGCCTGGCTCACCAAGGATTTCTATCATCTTGTCGTATTGCGACAACATCTGCCGGCGCTCAGCACTATCTCCCGAAAGACGGATGAGTTCGTGATGAATCGCCTCGACCGTCATTTTATAGCCGAGCAGCTCCTTCACTACCGGTTCCTTCAGCGGATGCTCCTTCGAAAAGCCATCAAGAACCAGGTTGACCAGCGAAACATACTTGATGGTACTAAGCACGTATTGCATGATTCTATAGAGGAGGCGGCCTCCCCCAAAGTAATAGCATACGACTTCAGGGCAACGCAGATAGGCTGTTTCGAGTGTTGCTGTACCGCTGGTCACGGCAGCAACTTCCGCTGCACGAACAATGTCGTAGGTCTCGTCAAAGATCAGCTTGACAGGCGGCACCATATTATGGCGACGGATAATCTCTTCATAGAACTCGTGGCCTAAACTCGGAGCACCGGCTATGATAATCTGATGGCAGGAAATGGTCGTTGCAGCCTGAAGCATCTTAGGCAGATTGTCGTGAATCTCTGCAGCACGACTGCCGGGCAGAAGGGCGATGATGCTCTGATTCCTGTTGATGTGATGCTTCTCGCAGAATGCATCTCGGTCGAAAGGTCTTGCAGCGATAGGAGCAAGCTCGTCAACTGTCGGATTGCCTACATAGTTCACCTCATAGCCACGCTGCCGATACCATTCCACCTCGAAAGGCAGAATCGAAAGCAGGCAATCCACATACTTGCGGATAGCCTTGATGCGATATTCCTTCCATGCCCAAATCTTTGGAGAGATGTAATAGCACACCTTCACTTCGGGCATTTTCTTCTTGACCCACTTGGCGATATCCAGGTTGAAGCCCGGATAATCGACAAGAACAAGCACATCGGGCTCGAACTTGCGAATATCCTGCCGGCACTCCTTCCTTCCCCTTAGTATCTCCGGCAGATGCTTTACGACCTGAACAAAGCCCATATAGGCAAGATCCTTGTAATGATGGACAAGAGTCCCCCCCACAGCCTTCATGGCATCGCCGCCGAAGAAGCGAAACTTCGCCTTCGTATCACGCTTCTTCAGCTGAGTCATCAAGTGTGAGGCATGAAGGTCTCCACTGGCCTCACCTGCAATCAAATAATACTTCACAGCGATCAGGGGTTGATGATTGTTGGTCGAAAAGTATATTATCTCTCAAGGTAGCCGAACAGCTCGAAATGCCGATAGGCGGTCTGGTCAATTGTCGTCGGCACTACCGACACATAGTCATGATCCAACCAGAAGCGATCCGTATCAGTTGCTTCGGGCTCCTTGTTCACATAGGTGCCTGTCACCTGGAACCACGACATGTCGGTCTGCTCATCGCCCTCCAGATAATGGTACTCGCTTTCCCAATAGCCATCGGCCTGTCGGCAGATTCGAATCCCCTTGACCTCTTCGACATCGGGGATGTTCACATTGAGGACAACGCCACGTGGCATCGGATTAGCCAGGACCTGTTCGGAGACACTTCGGGTGATAGGCATCACATTGGTAAAATCCGCCATAGGGCTCAAATTCAAAAGCGAGAACCCGATGGACGAGATGCCGACAGCGCATCCCTCGAGGACAGCGCCCATCGTACCGCTATACATCACGCTAACCGAATCGTTACCACCATGATTGATGCCCGAAAGGATCAGGTCGGGTTTGCGTTCGTGAAAAAGGCGGTGAAGCGCAATCTTCACACAGTCAACAGGGGTTCCGTTGCAGCAATAGACGGCCACTTCGCCATCGTCGCTGACCAGCATGAGATTGATTGGACGAGTGCAGGTAAAGCTGGCCGAAAAGCCGGAACGCGGAGAATCAGGGGCACAAACAACAACGCGCCCCAAACCACGCAACGATTCCACCAGTGCCTGGATACCCTTGGCCTCGTAGCCATCATCATTGGTCACAAGCACGACAGGACGGTCGGCGTCCAAGGGGAGCTGACCATAACCCGAGGCCTCCGGATGAGGAAATGACTGGGGAATACTATTCATTCTACGAAGCAGTTGTACGATTCGGCAGGCTACAGGTGCCATGCGTTACAATTCGGGTGGCAAAGATACTGTTTTTTCATGATATGGCCAAAAAAAACGGGCAAATTTCACTTTTTTGCCTCGAAAGTTATCAACAATAGGGGTAGTTATCAACAATTTTCTCATTATTTAAACAAAATAATTGGCAAATGGAGAAAAAAGTCTCATCTTTGCACCAAGAAAACTGAATAATTTATATGGGATTAGTAATTGCTATAGCAAACCAAAAGGGCGGCGTTGGCAAGACCACTACAGCCATCAACCTGGCTGCCTCACTGGCCACGCTCGACAAAAAAGTGCTTCTCATTGATGCAGATCCCCAGGCCAATGCGACCAGCGGTCTTGGCATAGACCATACCAAGGTCGATACGACAGTCTATGACTGCCTGATCGGAAGTGCATCGGCAACAGAAGCCATCATTCCAACATGCGTCGATCGCCTCGACGTCATTTCCAGCCGAATAGATTTGGTGGGAGCCGAATTGGAACTACTTAACTTGGAGAATCGCGAACAGATGCTTCGCAAACAGTTGCGTTCGATCCGTAATCTTTACGACTACATCCTGATTGACTGCTCCCCTTCCCTCGGACTGATCACCGTCAACTGTCTCACTGCGGCCGACTCGGTCATCATCCCCGTCCAGGCAGAATACTTTGCCCTCGAGGGCATTTCGAAACTGCTCAACACCATCAAGATCATCAAGAACAAGCTCAATCCGAAACTGCAGATCGAGGGCTTCCTGCTTACGATGTACGATGCGCGACTGCGCCTGGCCAACCAGATTTACGAAGAAGTGAAACGCCACTTCCAGAATCTCGTGTTTGATACCGTCATCCAGCGCAATATCCGACTGAGCGAAGCTCCAAGCTTCGGCCTGCCGGCATTGTTGTACTCGCCAGATTCAAAAGGCTCGCAAAATTACATGTCGCTGGCCCGAGAATTGCTCGCAAAACACCACGACACTATTAAAAATTAATAAATAACGCGGGTGATATTTGGATATCTCCGCGTTTTATCATATCTTTGCAACATGAAACCTATCAAGACTGGCTTGGGCCGTGGTCTGGGCGCCCTCATTCCGATGGATGACACCAATGACTCCCTGACCTCACAGAATGCCCCTTCTTCGATTAATGAGATTGATCTTGACCTCATTCATGCCAATCCATCCCAACCTCGTCGTGAGTTTGACGAACAGGCGCTCGAAGAACTGGCCAATTCAATCCGCAGCGTCGGCATCATACAGCCCATCACTCTCCGTCAGGAGGAAGATGGCACCTATCTGATTATAGCAGGCGAACGTCGCTATCGTGCGGCCCAGCGTGCAGGCCTATTCTCCATCCCAGCCTATATCCGCAAGGTAAGCGATGACGCCGTGATGGAGATGACTCTCATCGAGAACATCCAACGCGAGGACCTGAATGCCATCGAAGTTGCACTGGCCTATCAGCAGCTGATGACCCGCAACGGGCTGACCCAGGAGGAGCTTTCCCAGCATGTGGGCAAAAGCAGAGCCACAGTGGCCAACTTCATGCGCCTGTTGCGGCTCCCTGCGGAGATACAGCTGGCTCTCAAGGACCGCCGTATCACCATGGGCCATGCCCGTGCCCTGCTCAGTATCGAGGATGCCGAACAGCAGGTTGCCCTCTACCATCAGATTGTGGCACAAGATCTTTCGGTGCGTCGTGTCGAGAACCTGGTCCGTGAATTCGTTGAAGGCCGTATCCTCGACTTCCGCACCGAAGGCCAGGCCGGAAGCAGAAGGACCGGCAACGACAACCAGCTGCCTGACGAGCTCTTCGGCCAGATGTCGCAACACCTTTCAGAGATGTTCAGTACCAAGGTCAGGATGTCATGCAACGAGAAGGGACAGGGCAAAATCATCATCCCCTTCAAGAGCGACGAGGAACTGCGTTACATCATCGCCCTGCTCGACAAACTTAATTAATGACCATTCTCAAAAAGAATCATATACTCGACATACTGATGCTGCTCCTTCTCGGAGCCCTGTCGGTTTGCAGTCTGAATGCCCAGACTGCAGCCGATTCCGTACGGTCCAGCAAGAACAACGGACTCCTGGACTCCTTCGAAGGCGTCTCCTTCGACGATGCCCTGCCTCAGTATGCCGAAGCCGACACACTCCAGCCTTTCAACGAGGATTCGATTGCAGCTATCCATGCACGCGATTTCCTCGAACAACAGGCTGAATACGAGTATGTCGATTCGTATTTCCAGCGCTTCAATCCCAGTCCGCAGAAAGCCGTCTGGATGGCCGTGCTCTTCCCCGGCGGCGGCCAGATCTATAACCGGAAGTACTGGAAGCTTCCGATTATCTACGGCGGTTTTCTTGGATTGGTCTATGGCTACAACTGGAACCAACGCTACTACAAAACCTATCAGAATGCCTATCGCGACCTGATAAATGGAAGCGCGAATGCCAGTTACCTGCAGTTCCTGCCGGGGAAGACAGAAGAACTGAAGAAGCAGTATGCCACAAGCCACTATTCCTACCTGCAGAATACCTTCCAGCGGAAGCGGAACACCTATCGCAACTGGCGCGACTACTGCGTGGTAGGCATGCTGGGCGTTTATCTTGTTTCGATCGTCGATGCCTACGTTGACGCCGCCCTGTACCATTTTGACGTTTCACCCGAGCTCGATGCCATGAACAACCCTGCCATGGTTGTGAGCTACAAAATAGATTTCTAATGACGAAGATAAAGAAGAGACTACGTTTCCTGACTCTTGCTCTGGCCCTATTGGCTGGCACTCCTCTTTTCGCACAAGAACACGAACTGACTGCCGACGAAAAGCTGGAGTCCGCCGCCTATCGCGCCATGATGGAGGCCCAGGATTCCTCCCTATATATACTTGAAAGTCTTGAAGAGAACGATGAGTCGGACTATTCCTGGGCCGAGCGCTACTTCATACATACCGATCCCAACTGCGTCAGGGACCTCAATCCCGAGCCTGTACCGGATTCGATCTACATCATGCGCCTTCGTGCCCTTCCCACCATCATCGAAATGCCATTCAACCAACCGGTCAAGAAGGCTCTCGACTTTTATCTCATGCGCCGACGCGCCCTCGTCGAACGCATGGTAAGCGTCGGGTTCAACTACTATTTCCCCATCTTCGAGGATGCCCTCCAGAAATACGAATTGCCCTCCGAACTCAAATATCTGGCCTGCATCGAATCGGCATTGCGACAGAATGCCTATAGCCCTGCCCGCGCTGCCGGCCTCTGGCAGTTCATCCCCGCCTCCGGCATGATGCAGGGACTGGAAGTCAACAGCTACATCGACGAACGATACGACCTCTACAAATCGACCGAAGCTGCCTGCCGGTTTCTGAAGAAACTTTATAACAAGTTCGGCGACTGGCATCTGGCCATTGCCGCCTACAACTGCGGCCCTGGCAACATCGACAAGGCCATCGCCCGCTCGGGCGGCCATCGCACCTTCTGGCAGATCTACAACTATCTGCCGCAGGAAACGCGTGCCTACGTCCCGTTCTTCATCGCAGCCACCTACGTGATGACCTATCATTGCGAGCATGGACTATGCGGCTCGGAAACCGATATCCCCTTCGCTCGCGACACCATCATGGTGGACCACATGGTACACTTCGAACAGATTTCCCATTGCCTCGACCTGCCCATGGAAGTGATTGAAAGCCTCAATCCGCAGTATGTCCGCGACATAGTCCCCGGTTCACCCGAGAAGCACTATAGCCTCACCCTTCCGACCACCATGGCCATCGCTTTTCTCATGAAGCAGGACAGCATCTACTCCTATAAGGCCGAAACCCTCTTGCCCCGCAATGGCCGAGTGACGGAAATCGTCACACGTGGACGCAATAACGAATACGTCCGACAGGGTGGCAATAGGGGATCAAGCGGGAGTCAGAAGGCGGCAAACAGCCGCCTCTACACCGTCCGAAAGGGTGAGTCGCTGGGATCCATTGCCCGCAAGCATCATACCACGACCGCAAAGCTTCGAAGCCTCAACAAGCTGAGGTCCGACCGCATCCATCCAGGACAGAAGTTGCGCCTCCCTTAATGATCAATTATTCAAAATGTAGCCATGAACATCATAAACACAAAGAAGAAATCCCAGAAAGAAGACGAGCCTCAGCCCGAACCCAAGCCTATCACTCCCGAGGAGGAAGCGATGATAGAGAAGGAATTCGAAGGCTTGCTCGAAGACTATAAACACACACGTAACGGAGACAAATCCGAACTATTGAAGAGGGCATTCGATTTTGCAAAGAAAGCCCACGGTTGTGAACGCCGCCTCGATGGCAGCCCTTACATCTGCCACCCGCTGGCCGTAGGCCGTATCGTAGCCCGCGAGATTGGACTGGGTAGTACCAGCATCTGCGCCGCCCTTCTTCACGATGTGGTCAACTGCCAGTGCAGTACCTTCGAAGAAGTCGAGGCTGCCTTTGGTCCATACATTGGCTCGCTCGTACGCGGTCTCACCCAGATTTCGGGCAAGAACTTCCGCTTCCTGACCGAAGATACCATCGAAGACAAGCATTCGACCATCACCACCTCAGAAGAACAGGCCGAGAATTTCCGCAACCTCCTTCTTACCATCGCCGACGACGTGCGTGTCATCCTGGTCAAGGTAGCCGATCGTCTGCATAATATGCGTACGCTGAATGCCCTCTCGGAATCCAAGCAGAAACGTGTTGCCACCGAGACACTTTCGCTCTACGCCCCCATCGCCGACCGTCTTGGGCTCTACAACATCAAGAAGGAACTCGAGGACCTGGGCCTGCAGTACAACCATCCCGAAGAATATCAGCGGCTCAAGAACCGTATGCAGGAAGCCGAAGAGAACTACCGCCTGCTCTTCACCACCTTTGCTGCTCCCGTCAAGTCGCTGCTCGATGACCTGGGGTTGAAATACACCTTCACCTATCGCATCAAGACGATCTATTCCGTCTGGCGCAAGATGCAGAAGAAGCACATCACCTTCGACGAAATCTACGACCTGTATGCAGCACGCATCGTCTTCACGCCATCCAGCCCCGAGAACGAAAAGACCGACTGCTGGCGCATCTACAACGTCCTGACCAGCATCTACAAGATTCACCCCGACCGCATCCGCGACTGGATTTCCCATCCCAAGGAATCGGGCTATCAGGCTCTGCAGGTGACCATCATGGGCCCGGACAACAACTGGATCGAGGTGCAGATTCGTTCGGAAAGAATGAATGAGAAGGCCGAAGAAGGCGATGCCGCACACTGGAAATACAAGTCCGGCAAAATTTCCGACAACGACCTAGGCAAATGGATGAAGGACATCAAGGATATCCTCGAGAATCCGGCTCCCAACGCCATGGACTTCCTTGCACAGATCAACCTCAACGTGCTCTCGAAGTCTATCTATGTATTCACCACGAAAGGCGAACTGACCCAGCTGCCCAAGGAAGCCACAGCCCTCGACTTTGCCTTCACCATCCACACCGACATTGGCATCCATGCCGAAGCTGCCCGCATCGACCACGAACTGAAACCACTCAACACGACGTTGGAGAATGGCCAGCAGGTCGAAATCATCACCTCCGACAAGGAGATGGTCACCCAGGAATGGTTCAACTGGGTAACTACTACAAAGGCACGTGCCAAGATACGCGGCTGGCTGAGAACCAACAAGAAGATCGACCCGACCATCCCGGAAGAAAAGAAGAAGAAAGGCGTATTCTCCAACCTCATTGGCATCGTAACCAAGAAAAAGAAGAAGACACAGCCGCCCAAGGAGGAATTTGTTCCCCGCTCCACCACCATCGAACTTTCGGGCATCGATGCACAAGGTCTGCTCAATACCATCACCCGCGTCATTGGCGAAGTATGCACCTGCAATATCGTCAACATCCATCTGGAATGCAAGGATGGTCTGTTCAAAGGCTACATCACCTTCAACACCGGCGATTCCAAGGTCGTGAACAAGATCTGCAACGAGCTCAAGAAGGTGCATGGCATCGACAAGGCTCATATCAAGAACAAATAACCCTCTTACCTCTGTTCCCGCAGCAGCCAAGCCCGGCTGGATAATCCCACACCAAAATGATCATAGCACTACAGAAGAAGAAAGAAAACATCGCCGAATACCTGCTGTATATGTGGCAGGTGGAGGATCTGCTTCGCGCATGCGACCTGGATGAAGATCGCATCGACCAGCTTCTGGTAAGCCGGTTCAACGACATCGTGCCTTTGGAACAAATTCCCTCCATCCGGCAATGGTATCTCGAACTGCGCGACATGATGCTCAGCGAAGGGAAACGCCAGAGCGGACATCTCCAGATCAACGTGAATGTCATCGCGGATATGACCGAACTGCATCTGCGTCTGCTCAAGGAAGGCCAGGATGCCATCTATACCTCCTGCTTCTACTCCACTCTCCCCTATATCGTGGAGCTGCGTGGACGCGAAGGCGAAAACAAGCTGGGCGAACTCGAGACCTGTTTCACCGCACTCTATGGTCTCATGATCCTCAATATGCAGAAACGCGAAATCAGCGAGCAGACCAAGGTCGCTATGCAGCAGATCAGCAAGTTCATCGCCCTCCTCGCCGACAAGTACAAGGCCTGGAAAAACGGCGAATTGGATTTCGACGAAGATTAGCTTGCCACCCCCGACTTTTCAGACAATTCCGATCACTCAGATAATTCCGATAATCCCGATTCCTCAAATCACTCCAACAATATGAAACGTTTATCACTACTGACACTCTTCGCAGCCGCTCTCTGCTGCTCTGCCACGGCACAAGTTACCCATACTTTCGACATCCAGACCGCCAGGCCGGGTGCCGTAATCCAACCAACGATGTACGGCATCTTCTTCGAGGACATCAACTTCGGAGCCGATGGTGGCCTCTATGCTGAGATGGTCAAGAACCGTTCCTTCGAATTCGAGGACCCTTGGATGGGTTGGAACACGACCGGCAATGTCGAAATCCGGGATGACGGACCCTTCGAACACAATCCGCATTATGCGCACCTCAGCTACTCGGGCCATCGCGTCAAGCATACCGCCATCGAAAATGAGGGCTTCTTTGGCATTTCAGTCAAGAAGGGCGAGACCTATAAGTTCTCGGTCTATGCCCGCGTGCCCGAGGAAGCTGGCAATAAGGCTTATTTTGAAGTACAAATCTGCGACAAGTCGCTCGACCTCAATCAGCACAAGCTGGCTTCGGCCAAGATTACAGTCGAAGGCAACGAATGGGAAAAGTACGAAGTGGACCTCACCCCATTTGCCACCTGCGAGGATGGCGTGCTCCGCATCTTCCTGCGCAACAGCAATTTCAAGAAACCACAGAATGCCGTCGATGGTCCAAGCATCGACCTTGAGCATGTGAGTCTATTCCCCGCCAAGACGTGGAAGGACCGCCCCAGCGGCATGCGTCAGGACCTGGCTCAAGCTCTTTATGATCTGCATCCCGGCGTCTTCCGTTTCCCTGGTGGCTGCATCGTCGAAGGCACCGACCTCACCGATCGTTATCAGTGGAAACACACAGTTGGTCCCGTCGAGAACCGCCCCTTGAACCTCAACCGCTGGCAGTATGAGTTCGACTACCGCTTCTACCCCGACTACTATCAGTCCTATGGTCTTGGCTTCTTCGAGTATTTCCAGCTCAGCGAAGATTTTGGAGCCGAACCGCTCCCCGTGCTCAACTGCGGCATGACCTGCCAGTTCGAAAATCCGATTGAAGGCGAAGCCACCTATCATGTGGCTGTCGAAGATCTGGATCCATACATCCAGGATGCCGTCGATTTGGTTGAGTTTGCCAATGGTGCCGATACCACGACATGGGGCAAACTGCGTGCCGAGATGGGACACCCTGCTCCTTTCAACCTCAAGTTCCTGGCCATCGGCAACGAACAATGGGACTACAAGGACAATCCCGCCTACACGAAACGACTGGCCCGCTTCATCGAGGTGCTTCGCCAGAAGTGTCCGGGTATCAAGATTATCGGCACAACCGGCCCCAACTCCGAAGGATGGGACTTCGACCTGCTGCAGCCACGCATGAAACAGCTGGGTGTTGACCTCTACGACGAGCATTTCTATCGCGACGAGGAGTGGTTCCTCTCCCATGGATTGCGCTACGACGACTACGACCGCAAGGGCCCCAAGGTGTTTGCAGGCGAATATGCCTGCCACGGCAAAGGCAAATATCCCGATGGCAGGGAGAAGAAGCGCAACCACTTCGAGACGTCACTCTACGAAGCTGCCTTCCTCACGGGCATCGAACGCAATGCCGACATCGTGCACATGGCCACCTATGCCCCACTCTTCGCCCATGTCAAGGGTTGGCAATGGCGTCCCGACCTCATCTGGTTCGACAACTTCCGTTCCTTCCGCTCCATCAGCTATTATGTCCAGCAGCTCTACAGCCACTACAAGGGCACACGCGTGCTGCCGCTCACGATGGAGGGCGAACCCGTTGCCGGACAGGAAGAACAAGACGGGCTCTTTGCCAGCGCTGTGGTCGATGAAGTTGCAGGCTCTGTCATTGTGAAGGTAGCCAATGTCTCCGACACCCCCGCCTCTATCCACCTGAATCTGCTCAACAAGAAAAAGGCTGCTCAGTTCGCCGCTGCCGAAGTCATCACCCTGCATAGCGATGACCTCGATGCCGAGAATTCGCTCGAAAATCCCGAGGCGGTTGTTCCCGTCAAGGCTGGCCTCGATGCTGCCGTACGCGACATCACCATCGGCCCCAAGACCTTCCAGGTTTACATCTTCAAGCGTTAATATTTCTCACGAATTAGCGAATTTGAGAATTTTGAGACCCTGTCCTTTAAAAAGGCCAAAAGGCAATCTAATTCTCAATTTCGCTAATTCGTGATAATGGAAATACTCCCAATTTTATGAATTAAGAATAATCAAAAACGATAATTCTTTTTTCTCTAATTCGTGATAATAATTAATGCAAAGACTCATTTTCTACGGCATCATTGTCGCATTTGTGGTTCTGCTCCTGCTTCTGATAGATGTTGTCATCTATTGGATGCTCAGAATCCTTCTGCCGAAGGTGACCGCACAGTTGGTCAACAAGGTTATCCTTTGCCTATTGTTTCTCACGGCAGGCATCGCTTCCCTTGTGGGACACTACATCACGCGACATCAGATTGTGGTCCATGAGGTGAAGATTGTTTCACCCCGCGTCCCCGAAGCATTCGACGGCTATCGCATCGCCCAGATCTCCGACCTGCATCTCGACTCGTTCGGCAAAGATGAGGGGCGCACATTCCTTCATAAACTGGCTGACAGCCTTGCCGCTACGCGTCCCGACATAATCGTTTTCTCTGGTGACCTTGTCACACTACGCTCTGCTGAAGCCGTACCTTTCAGGCAGGCCCTTGCCGAAATTGCCAGCATCCAGCGCCACGATGGCAAAGGACTCGTTCCCGTCTATAGCATTCTGGGCAATCACGATTATGCCGATTATGTGCGCGGCTTCGACCAGAACCGACGCAACACCGACATCGACAGCCTCATCCAGATTCAAGAAGAGGCAGGATGGCACATGCTCAAGAACAGCAGCGTCTCTTTGAGCCGTCCGCTCAACGATTCCGTATCACAATACATTGCGCTGATTGGTGTCGAGAATATCGGCGAACCTCCCTTCTGCACCTATGGTGACCTCGACCGCGCGATGTCTCCCATGGGTGGCATCCATGCAGCTGACTCACTCTTCTCCGTTCTCCTCACCCACAATCCCACGCATTGGCGCAAGGAAGTGCTCCCCCGCACGCATATCGACCTCTCGTTGGCCGGTCATACGCACGCCACACAGTTCAAGATTGGTTCCTGGAGTCCCGCCAAGTGGAAATACGACGAATGGATGGGGCTCTACGATGCCAGCCATCGCTCCGATGCCCCAGCTCTCCCCTATCCCGAATACCAGGAAGGCAATCCCCAATACCTCTACGTCAACACCGGCATCGGTTGCGTCGGTCCCCGTGTCCGCATCGGCGTTCCTCCCGAAATCTCGGTCTTGGTGCTAACTTCGGGTCCCATCGCCAATCGCTCTGTGGAATGATTGTGGCGATGCTGTAGTGCAGATGCGCAGGTTTGCCCTTCGCATTGCCCGTATCACCCACCTTTCCAATAATCGACTTGCGGGAAACGATGGCACCAGCGTGAGTATCAATTTCACT
>JAEEUA010000313.1 GCA_016286775.1 Bacteroidales bacterium | reverse complement strand
GAAATAATCGGTGCAAAGATAATGATTATTTGAGAAAGTCGAATCAAAATTTGTAACAATAACCATAAAAAATGTTACATAACTGAAAATATATTCGTTTTTAGAGACGATATATAACAGAAATCACTATATTTGCGACGTAAAACCAATCTCATATCCTATGAAATTCGATAAAAAACTCGTTCTTTCCATCCTTCTTACCTGCTTGCCATTGATGAGCATGCAGGCCGAAGTCAAGACACCACGCTTCATCTCGGACGGCATGGTGCTGCAACGCAATGAAACAGTTCGCATCTGGGGCACAGCCGACCCCGGCGAAAAAGTCACTATTACCTTTTTAAAAAAGAAATATAGTAGCACAGCGGATGCAGATGGCAACTGGATGGTGTATATACCGACCACAAAGAAGAATATGGTCGGCGGTCCCTACACGATGACCATCAACGAACGCAAGCTTTCGGACATCTATGTCGGTGACGTCTGGCTCTGCTCGGGCCAATCGAACATGGACCTTCACACCGCACGTCTGGTTGACCTCTACAAGGAAGAGTTCGACACCGACGTCAATCCTGCCATCCACCTGATGCAGACAGGACGCAATCCGTCGATCAAAGGGCCCCAGGACGATATCGACGAGCAGGGCAGCTATCCCTGGGAATCGATGAGCCCCGATAAGGTCGGGCACTGGTCGGGCATCGGCTATTTCTTTGCCAAGGAGATGTACAAGCGTTCAGGTGGCGTGCCACAGGGCATCATCAACTGCAGTATGGGAGGCTCCGACATTGTGGCATGGATCTCGACCGACCAGCTCCGCGAGAACGCACCTCGCCATGTTCAGACCGTCGAACATCTCAAGCAACCCGGCTATCTGGAGCGTTGTGCAGCCCTCAGCCGCTCCATCGGGCAGACCTACAACCAGCTGCTCGAAGAGGATCCCGGACTGAAGGGACAATGGATGCAGACCGACCTCGATGACTCCGACTGGGAAATCGTGAACCAATATGACCCACACCTGGGCGATGCCGACGGACGCACGTGGGTAGGCACACTCTGGTTCCGCAAGGAATTCAACGTTCCTCAGGAACTTGTCGGCAAGGATTCCCTGCTTCGCCTGGGCTGCCTCGTCGATGCCGATGTGGCCTATCTGAACGGCGTGAAGGTGGGCGAAGTCACCTATCAGTATCCTCCGCGCAAATATACGCTGCCCGCCGGCCTGCTCAAGGCAGGGCGCAACGCCCTCGTCATCAAGCTTCGCACAAATGGAAGCCCCGAAAAGTTTGTCAAGGAGAAGCCCTACAAACTCTTCTTCCACGGAGGCAAGACCATTGACCTCGAAGGCAACTGGCGCATGAGGCGGGGCATCCTGATGCCACGTCAGCCAGGTGTCGAAGGTGTCAACAACGGCAATGCCTCAGCCCTCTACGACAACACCATCTATCCTCTCCGCAACTACCGCATCGCTGGCATCCTCTGGAATCAGGGAGAGACCAATGCCGGTCGGCCCGACGAGTACCTCAAGCTGCTCCCCGTGCTGATCAACGATTGGCGCCGCGACTTCGGCAATGTGCCTGCCGTCATTTTCGGATTGGCCAACTTCATGGAACGTCACGCCGATGCCAACTACAACGGAGGTTGGGCCAAGATTCGCGAATCGCAGCGTCTGGGTACCCAAGCACTCGACAAGGCAGGTTTCGTGACAGCCATCGACCTTGGCGAATGGAATGACATCCACCCGCTCAACAAGAAGGAATCGGCTCGCCGTGCTGCCCTGCAGATGCAGCGCCTCTATTGGGGCAAGAACCAGGAGGTCTGCGAAGGCCCATCGTACGAAAGTGTAACATTCAGCGAAGGCAAGGCGCGCATCTCGTTCAAGCCAGGCACAGCCGAAGGCCTTGAACTGCGTGCAGCCAAGCCCCACAGCATAGAGAACCCCTGCCTCGTCTCGAAAGGTTTCAGCATCGCCGGTGCCGATGGCATCTTCCATTGGGCAGAAGCACAGGTCGAAGGCAATGAACTCATCGTCTGGTGTGATGAAGTAAAGGATCCGAAGGCCGTACGCTATGCCTGGGACGACGATCCCATCGTCACCCTCTACAATGGTGCGGGACTACCGGCTCCTTCGTTCTCGACGAAGTAAGGGTTGTTTAAAGGGATATTAAGGGATATTTGGGGACTTTAAGGGATATTAAGGGACGATACATTCGCCTGTAGAAAATGAGGCAAAAAAAGTATCGTCCCTTAATATCCCTTATTTTCTCTTAAAATCCCTTAGTTTTTTCTCTCAAAAGAAGTACAAAATGGTACAATAACTCGTCAAAAAGGCGCAATAAACCATACACAAACTCATCAAGGAGGCCCAAAAGTAAAGATTATTTATCAAATTTATCCTAAATTGTAAGCAAAACGGACGCAAAAATTGGATTTTTTGCATTTTTTGACAGAAAACGTCATTTTTTTCAACTTTTTTTTTGCAGTTATTTTTTTTATACATATCTTTGCAGCCAAATTTCGAGTCAGAAGGCTTCAGACAATTGTATGGTCTTCTCTTCTCTTGAGATAATAAAACTGCACAATAAGTGATTTCTTGTCGAAACAATATACAATGTGTTCAATAAATATTATTAATGTATCAGTTATGAGAAAACTCTTATCTATCATTGCCATGCTCGTCCTGAGCTTGTCAATGTTG
>JAEEUA010000312.1 GCA_016286775.1 Bacteroidales bacterium | reverse complement strand
CCTACCTGTTCTGCGGTCCGCGTGGCGAGGGCAAGACAACGTGCGCGCGCATTTTTGCCAAGACCATCAACTGCGAACACCGAACACCCGACGGCGAGGCATGCAACGAATGTGAGAGCTGCCAGTCGTTCCACGAGCAGCGCAGCTATAATGTCTATGAGCTCGATGCTGCCTCAAACAACTCGGTCGATAATATTCGCGAACTGATCGATCAGGTGCAGATACCTCCACAGATCGGCAAGTACAAGGTCTTCATAATCGACGAGGTACACATGCTCTCCACAGCTGCGTTCAACGCGTTTCTCAAGACGCTGGAGGAACCGCCCAAGCATGCCATCTTCGTGATGTGTACCACCGAGAAACAGAAGATTCTACCCACCATTCTGAGCCGTTGCCAGACCTACGACTTCCAGCGCATCTCAACGCAGGATATCGTTGAACAACTGGCCTATATTGCTGGTCAGGAGCATATCAGCGTTGAACCGCGAGCTCTGCAGGTCATCGCCCGAAAGGCTGATGGCGGTATGCGTGACGCGCTCTCGGTCTTCGACCAGATCACTTCGTTCACCAGTGGTAATGTCACCTACGAGGCTACTATCGCCAACCTCAACCTGCTCGATGCCGATACCTTCTTCCGCATCACCGACAATGCGCTGCAAGGCAACATCCCTGCTGCCCTGATGGTGCTCGATGATTCGATTCGTCGTGGTTTTGATCCACAGTATTTCATAGGTGGATGGGCTGGACACCTGCGTGACCTCATGGTGGCACAGGATCCTTCGACACTCAAACTCATTGAGGCAGGACCTGAGGAAGCCCGACGCTACGAAACGCAGGCCAGCCGCTGCCAGCCCTACTTCCTCTACAATGCGGTAATGATTGCCAACGATTGTGACTTCAATTACCGCAATTCGCGCAACAAGCGTCTCTCGGTGGAACTTGCCATCGTCAGGATCTGTCAGTTGTTGCATCCGGTTCAACAGCCTCCTCAGCCTCAACGTGCTCCGTTGCAGCGTGTCGATGGCGCCCCCGTGCAGCCGGCCCCCATGCAGAACCCGCAGCAGCGTCCCCCTCAGGCGTCTGCTCCAGCCCCTGCACAATACTCACAACCTGCCGGTTCCAATTCTCGACCCGCAGTTCAATCCACACAGCCCGCAGCTCCCAACCAGCGACCAATTGCACAATCCCCTCAGCCCACCTCCCAAAATCCACAACCCAGGAACCCGGTCATGACACGTGGAGGAGGTATGCCGGGTCGCTCGGCCGGGATGATGGCATCGTTGAATCGGGGTAATGCGCCACAGCAGGGTAGTACGCAGGCAGCGGCAGCTGCCGATCGACAGATGCCCGAGATGAACGAGCCGGTTGACGAGTCGGCGCTTCGGCGCACATGGAAGCAATACATTCAAGTCATTCCCGAGGAGAAACTTCTTCAGACCGCCATCCAGAATAGCGAGGTGAAGCTTGTCGAAGACACCCGCATCGACGTTACCGTGGGTAGCGAGGAACAGATGCAGCGCATCATCGAAGGCAAGGCTGCCCTTCTGAACTATCTGCGGCAGCAGCTTCGCAATTCCCTTCTCAACCTGTCGTTCACCGTCAATGCGGTGGCTGTTCCCAAGGCTCCCTTGACGCCTCGCGAACGAATGGCTGAAATGCGTCAGGAGCATCCTGAACTGATTGAAGAACTGGTCAGCACGTTCGGTCTGGAACTTTCGTGAAATTGTGTTTTTCAACAAGATTTATCAATTTACTTGTTTGCAATGAAGAAATACATTCTTTTGACCATAACCACACTGTTATTTGTGTGTGGCATTGTGACGACAAATGCCCAGGTGCCTGCCGAGGTCAGCGCCTTGCTCAAGAAAAGCAGTGTAGCGATGGCTGACCCCACAGGAGTGGAGTATGAGATGGATATCAAGGTGAAGATGCTGATGGTAAATGTCTTGAGCGGCAAGATGACCATGGCCTCTTTAGGGGAAAAGAACAGGTACACCATGACCGTGAAGGCCATGGGTCAGGAGATGATTACCGAAGGCGGTTTCGATGGTGAGTATGAATGGGAGCATACCAAGGGGCTCGGTGCCGACACCCTTTACATCACCAGGACTACCAAGAAGTCAGTGGGCGAATACGACATCGATTTCAATTTGGATCGGGAATACCGAAAGGCGAAGATGAATAAGGAAGGCGACTACTACGTGATAGATTTCTCCGACCCCAAAGATTCGGAAGCTCCCGGCAAGGTGACGATGAAAATCAACGCGAAGAACTATTACTTCCATGAGATGAAGACCAACAAGAGCGGTGCCACGATGATCATGATGCTCACGAAGGTTAAATCAGGCGTTCAGGATGGCATCTTCTCGTGCGATCCGAAGAAATACCCGCAGGCAGTGGTTGTCAGAAAATGAAAGTCGATTATTTGGTTATCATATAAAAAACGCCCGGCAGAAATGAATCTGTCGGGTGTTATTTGTTTCGAAAGAAACCTTCACTTCGTATTAGCGACGGAGGCCGAGTTCCTTGATGATGGCACGATAGCGGTTGATGTCCTTCTTTGCGAGGTAATCGAGCATACGACGACGCTTACCTACGAGCATCTTCATCGAGCGGCTGGTGGCGAAATCCTTGTGGTTGGCACGAAGGTGCTCGGTGAGGTGTGCAATACGGAATGAGAAGAGGGCGATCTGTGCCT
>JAEEUA010000086.1 GCA_016286775.1 Bacteroidales bacterium | reverse complement strand
AAGACGCAGAAAAGGTTTAATTCGGTAAGAAAAAAGGGAACCACGGGACAATCGTCCGGTTGCTCCCTTTTCTATTTGGTGATACGATTATCGCAGGAACTGGATCAATAACGCAGGAATTGGATCAATACACCCGCTGCAACAGCCGAACCGATGACGCCGGAGATGTTGGCCGACATACAGTAATTGAGGATGTTGTTCTTGGGGTTGATGCTGGTGGCGATACCATTGGCGACACGGCTGGCCATAGGAACAGCGGAGAGACCACAAGCGCCTACGAGCGGGTTGATCTTCTTCTTGGAGAAGCAGTTGAAGAGCTTCACGAGAAAAATGCCACCGGCGATAGAAACTGCAAATGCGCAGAAGCCGCCAAATACGATACCGATGGTCTGCCAGTTGAGGAATGACTGGACGGTCATGGTAGCACCCACTGAAAGACCGAGGAAGATGGTGGCGATGTTCATCAGGGCGTTGGATGCGGTGTCGGCGATACGGGCGGTATCGGAGCCAATCTCCTTGATGAGGTTGCCGAACATCAGCATACCGATGAGGCTGACGGCCGAGGGAACGATGATGGCCACAAGAATGGTGACGAAGATGGGAAAGACAATCTTTGCCACACGCATATTCTTGATCTTAAGCGTGTCGGGATAGAGCTTGTCCATCTCCTTCATGTTGATTTCGCGCTCTTTCTGTGTGGTGCATAGCTTCACCACAAAGGGTATGATAACCGGTACCAAGGCCATGTAAGAGTAGGCAGCGATGGCGATAGGACCAAGGAGGTGAGGAGCTAGCTTGATGGTGGTATAGATGGCCGTGGGACCATCGGCACCACCGATGATGCCGAGAGCACCAGCCTCCTGGGGAGTGAACTTGCCTGAACCGACAGCAAAGAGAATCACGCCAAAGATGCCAAGCTGGGCAGCTGCACCGAAGATGGCGAGCTTTAGGTTGCGAAGCATGGGGCCGAAGTCGGTCATGGCACCTACACCCATGAAGATGACTGGTGGGATGAAACCGGTCTTGATGAGCCAGTAGTAGATCATGTTCATCAGACCGAGGTCGTGTGCAATCATCGGGAGCGAGCAATGGTAGATGTCGTAAGGCACCTTGGTTACGGGATCGCCATAGATATAGGCCTGTGTGCCGTCTTTCAATGTGGCAAGGAAAGAGTTGGCCAGATTGCCGTGGTCCAAGGTAATCACGTTGTGATAGTTGACACCGTTGATCAACAGGTCGGTAGCACCAAAGACACCCATCTCACCGCCGGGGAAGTTGGCCAGAAGGATACCCACCGCAATCGGGACGAGCAGCAAAGGCTCGTAATGCTTGGCGATACCCAGATAAAGGAACAAGAGGCCAAGCGCATACATAATGAGGAAGGTGGGCTCAGCGGCAATGTTGCTGAACGCCGTCATCTCATATAGTTTGGAGAATATAGTATTGATGAAATCCATTATCAATTAACAATTAATAATTAACAATTGGATGGGAATCACTTGATTTTGAAGATGGGATCGTCCTCAAATACCTTGTCGCCGGGATTGGCGAGGATGGCGGTAATCTGTCCGTCACAGTCGGCAGCCACGGCGTTGTAGGTCTTCATGGCTTCGATGTAGCCGATGGTCTGACCTTTCTTCACCATGTCGCCCACTTTGACAGGAACTTCGGATGCGTTCTTGACCAGGAAGAACTTGCCCTCGAGTGGAGCAAGCACGTCGGCACCTTCGCCTGCAGCTACTGGGGCACCTGCGGCAGGAGCAGCAGCAGGAGCCGAGCCGTCGTTAGGCGCAATGCTGACTGTAAAGACTTCACCATTGACAGTGACCTTGAGATCCTGGGCCTTGATTTCGCCCGAAGGAGCGTTCTTGGCGGCCTTGCGCTTGGCCAGATCCTCTTCGAAGTCGGCCTTGGCCTTGCCGCTCTTGTAGGCTTCGTACTGCGATGGGTGCATGGCATATTCGAAGAGTTCCTCGTCGTCCTCGCCGAGAGGCCAACCGTTGGCCTTCATCTTGGCACGGAATTCGTCGAGGCAGTCGGGCGCATAGGTCTGCGGGTCCTCGGTCTCGAACTTGCGGCCCTGGCTCTTGGCCAGTTCGACGAGCTCGGGAGCTACGGGGCCAGGCAGCTGGCCTGACTTGCCGAGAATCATGTCCCAGATATTGTCGGCGATGAGGCTCCAGCGCTCCTTGCCCTTCTCCATCTGCATGACATTCATGAGGGCGAGGTTCTTGACATACTGGCTGAATGGGGTGACGAGGCAGGGATAGCCCACACGAGGCCAAACGTAAGCCACTTCGTCGAACAGCTTGATGAGCAGGTTATCGGTGGTGAGCTTGGGCTGGCCGTTCTTCTCCTTCCAGCGGTTGAGGCCTTCGAGGTTCTCCTCAAGGTCGGTCATCAGCGAACCCATCATGCCGCCGGGGAGACCTGGCTTGACGAGCAGCGAGTTGTTGAGGTGGTTGAGGGCAGGGATATAGTAGCCGAGGAAGTCGTCCATCATCTCCTGGATCTGGGTGCGTACTTCCATGTAAGCCTTCATGTTGATGTCCTTCACCTTGAAGCCGGCATCCTTGAGCATCTCCTGTACGGTGATGACGTCGGCGTGACCGGTGCCCCACGAGAGAGGTGACATGCCGCAGTCGATGTAGTCGCAACCCGCTTTGCAAACCTCGAGGATGGAGGCAGTGTTGAAACCTGGGCCGGCGTGCGAGTGATATTGGATGATGATGTCCTTCTTGTATGCCTTGATACCAGCTACAATCTTGCCGAGGCTGTCGGGACGACCGATGCCGGCCATGTCCTTCAGACAGATTTCATCAGCACCAGCCTCGATGAACTTCTTGGCGAGGTTGACGTAATATTCAACCGTGTGAATAGGAGAGAAAGTGATGCAGAGGGCAGCCTGTGCAATCATACCTGCCTCCTTGGCATATCCAATGGAAGGAATGACGTTGCGGGGGTCGTTGAGGCCGCAGAAGATACGGGTGATATCGGTGCCCTGCTTCTTCTTCACTACGTAGAAGAGCTTGCGAAGGTCCTTGGAGCATGGGAACATGCGGAGTGCATTGAGCGCACGGTCGAGCATGTGAGTCTGGATGCCTGCCTCGTGGAAGGGCTTGGTCCACTCACGTACCGAGCGGTTGGGGTTTTCACCATAGAGAAGATTGACTTGCTCGAAGCCGCCGCCATTAGTTTCTACACGGTCCCAGCAGCCCATCTCGATGATCTTGGGGGCTACCTTAACGAGCTGGTCAACGCGAGGCTGATACTTGCCAGCACTCTGCCACATGTCACGGAAGACAAGCGAAAACTTAACTTCTTTTGCCATAATTTTCTTGTAAATGCGATTCTTTTAGGAGTTCTTAATTAGCCCTTTGTAATCTTTGTAACCATTGCCTTCGGAGCCACTTGGGCAATGGCGGCCTTGATGGCGGCCTCAACGTTAGTAGGAACGGCGGCGGGAGCCGGGGCAGCAGCCTTCTTGGGTGCAACCTCTTCTTCGGGCGCGAACTTGTTGACGGCCATAATCATCAACCTGGAAAGGTAGATGATCAGAATCAGAATAATGAACACAGTGCCCATACCGACTATCATTAGCAGTAGGGCTGTTTCCATCGGTTGTAATCCTTCCATATAGTAAATTGGGTTTGATGTATTAAGTGGAACGCTGGTATAATCTCAGTGTGCAAAGTTAATTAATCGAAGATGATTATACAAGAAAAACCGCGAAAAGCTTTGGAATTATCTGTTTTTCGCGGTTTTTTTCTTTATTTTGCTTTCTCGAAGTTATCTTTTTAGCGCGTCGTAGATTGCTTGAAGAATGCGCGGGCGCACGTGCCCATCGGTCCATGCCTGGTTGTCCCGTGTGGGGCATATCTTGTTGGAGAGGAAGATGTAGATGAGGTCACGCTTGGGATCGACCCAGAAGCAGGTTCCGGTGAAGCCCGTATGCCCCCAGGTCTGCGGGCTGCACACCTCGGGAAGATTGGGGTTGTCGAGCTCCGCGCTTTGGCGGTCGAAGCCCAGGCCGCGTCGGCTGTGGGGCGAACGTTGTGTGGTGAACAGTCGGCAGGTCTCTTTCGACAGGTAGCGCTTGCCGCCCAGCTCGCCTCCATTGGCAATCATTTGGATGAGCGGAGCTAATGCTTCGGCCGAAGCGAAGAGACCCGAATTGCCCTCGACACCCAATGCCCAGGCGCCCGTCTCGTCATGGACCGTACCGTGGATGAAGCGATGGCGGACAACGTCGTCCTGCTCGGTGGGGGCAATAGCGCCACGATGGACGCCATGCTGCAAGGGGTTATAGCAGCACCAGGGGCCGTAGAAGTCGGGTAGGCGACGTTCGAGGAACCGGTCAAGCCGTTCACCAGTCTGTCGCTCTACGATGTAACGGAGGAGCACGAAGCTGAGGTCGGAGTAGAGATACCGGCCCAGCTTGCGCTTGGGAGGCAGCGTAGCAATGGTCTGCAGCATAGTCTTGGCGCGGAAGATTGAATCGGAAGTCTCGGTGAGCTTGTAGAACGAATAACTTGATCTCAGCCCCGACTCGTGGTAGAGGAGGTCCTGGACGGTGACTTTGGCATAATGGGTGCCCTTGAGTTCGGGTAACCACTTGGTGATGCGGTCGCGCAGCTTGATCTTGTGATCATCGACCAGAAGCATGACGGCGGGTAGGGTGCCCAGCGCCTTGCTGACTGAAGCGAGGTCGTACATCGTTTCAGCTGTGACGGGGCGATCGCCGTAAGGATTCTGCTCGTGGTTGCCGCCCACTCGTCCGAACGTCTGGTCATAGACCACCTTGTCCCTGCGGATGACGATGATCTGGCAACCGGGAATGGCCCCCGAGTTGACGAATTCGTTGGCGAGTCGCGACACTTCACCCAGCCGGTTGGCATCCATGCCCACCTGTTGGGGAGTGGCGGTAGGCAGGGCAATGAGCGGATAGGGGGGCTCGAAGGTTTCCAGAACCTCTTCTGTCACAGTTGGCTCGGTGACTTCGCTTTCGACTTCAACCATAGCGATGTCGTTGAACTGGTTTTGGAGTGTCGGGTCGTAGTCGGTAAGACCGGGATCGCCGCTCATGCGCTGGAGCTCATCCTTCAGATGTTCTGCAAATTCGGTGTTGACACGTTCGACCAGGCCTTCCACCTCGACGTGCTGGGGCTGGTCGAGACCCAGGGCGTACTTCCATTCCAGGATGCGGCGGCACTTCTCGTCCACCAGTTGCTGGAACTCCTTTGCCGAGAGCTTGTAGCCATTGCCCTTGTAGCCTTTCTTCAGCGCGTTGTGGAGGGCAGCCATCTGTGACTTATGGGGTGTGGGCTGCAGCAGGATGTCGTTTCCAGCGAGCAGGGCGTTGATGCACACGTCCTTGTACTTGGCGCCCACCATGCCCAGACCGTCGGTGAAGACCAGTCCGTTGAAGTGCATCGTATTGCGCAGGATATTGGTGATGATTCGCTTGCTGACGGTGGCAGGCATGCCTTTCTTTTCGGCTAATGCCGGAACGTCGAGGTGAGCCGTCATGATGCCGCCCAGTCCCTGGTTGATGTAGTGCTGGAACGGAGGCAGTTCCACTTCGTTCAGACGATTTACGGAGTGCGACAGCTTCGGTAGGGTGGTGTGCGAATCCGTCTCGGTGTCGCCATGACCGGGGAAGTGCTTGCCGACGGCCAGTACGCCAGCATCCTCCAGACCGCGTGCGTAGCTCGATGCGGCAAGACTGACTAATTGGGGATTGTTGCCGAACGAGCGAGTTCCGATGACGGGATTCTTGGGGTTGGTGTTGACATCGAGTACGGGCGCAAAGTTCACCTGGATGCCCAGTTCGCGACACTGGCGGCCCACTTCGTAGCCGTACATGTAGCAAAGCGTGTCGCGCACATCTTCGTTGATCCTGCCGAGCGATCCGTTTCGCGGGTACTTGATGGCATCGCTCAGTCGCATGGCCAGTCCCCATTCGACATCCATGCAGATCATCATGGCGGGTAGGCCTTCCTCCTGCGCCACCTCCTGGATGTGATTGACCAGCTTGGCGTGGGTCGCCATTGAGCCTTTGCTCAACAGGACGCCACCGAAATGATATTCCTTGATTTCGCGGGTGATGATGTTGAGGTTGGCTGCAGTGGCATTGGGCATGTAATAGAGCGGTATGACAAGCTGTCCAAGGCGCTGCTCTGGGGTAAGTTTCTCCATCTGCTCATCTACCCATTCCTTCATCTTCTCCTGATCTGCCTTCAGAAGCATGTTTTGTGCCTGCAGGCCCGCCGAGCAGAAGACAAGCATACAAGCAAGAGTCAGCCATCTCCGGAGGGGAAGATGGCATGAGATAGTAGTAATAGAAAGTGTGAACATACAGTTTCTCGGGTGCGTAGAATCAGAAATTTAGGGTTTGGTCTTGTCGATGACACGACCATCGATCTTTGCGCTGACGGTCTTGCCGGCCGCATCGAGTTGCTTGACGTATTCGATCATTGCATCGCGGGCCGAGATGTTGGGGTCATAGGTCTCGACAGCGCGGGTCAGGGCCGACATGCCGCTGTTGCCTTCAGCCAGGAAGTCGAGCGTGCTGACGTAGTAGATCTTGTTCGGGTTGATGGGCTTCCCGCCAATCAGGATGTTGGATGCGATGCAGCGGTCGCCATCCATTTCGAGGGTGATGACGGCACCACCTGTAGCATCGAGCTTGCGTCCAGCATTGCTCTCGATGAGCTGCTTGAGGTCGCTGCCCTTCAGACCGAGCACGACAATCTTGTTTTCGAAGGGGAAGAGGTTGAACATCGTGCCGACGGTCACATCGCCAGCGTCAATCTCAGAACGCAAACCGCCCAGGTTGGCGATGGCGAACTCAACTTTCTTGCCTGTCTTCTGCTGCCCAATCTGGATGTAGGAGTCGGCCACGAAGTTGCCCAGCGTGCTCTGAGGCTTGCCTTTGGTCAGGGGTTCGGGTGCAGTGGCCAGGCGAACGTTCATCTGGTTGACGAGAGCCTCCTGATAGGGCGCGATGGTCTCGCGCATCGCCTTGCCGTAAGGGCTGAGGTCATATTCTTCAGGATGAAGCTTCTTGCATTCGATGGTTGCTACGCTGTAACGGCATTTCGGATAACGGCTGCCCTTCTGCATGGTAATCTTCAGGTAGCCCATCGGCAGCATCTTGCCTCCCGTCTGGGTGACGAGTACGGGCTGGTCTTCGGCGTCGTTGATGTAGACACCCTGCTCGATGTTATAGTGGGTGTGGCTGCCGATGATGAGATCGACGCCATGAATGGCAGGAACCAGGTCGTTATCGAGCACATTCTCGCCGTCGGGCTCGGGCTTGGGCAGGTAGCCCAGATGGCTCAGCACAATGACGAGGTCGCAGCCCTCATTACGCAGGAAGTCAGCTTCGCGATTGACGGCAGTGCGCGGATCTTCGAAGGTGATACCCTTCCAGTTGCGGGTGGCAATGAGGCCTTCGGGTGACACAGTGACGCCCGTGAGACCGATCTTGACTCCATGACGTTCGATGATGAGATGGGGCAGGATGCGACCTTCGAGTGTCGTGCCTTCGCAATGATAGTTGCAGCTCAGTAGGGGGAATTCGGCTTTCGATAGGAGATCGTTCAGGAAATCCACTCCGTTGTCGAACTCATGGTTGCCCAGTGTGCTGGCCACCAGCTTCTGCTGATTCATGCATAGTATTTCGAGCTCTCCATTGAAGATATTGAAGAAGGGCGAGCCCTGCAGCATGTCGCCAGCATCCAGATAGAGAAGATCGGGGTCCTGCTGCCGGAAGTATTCAAGCATGGCAGCACGTTCCACAACACCTCCCTGGATGGCTCCCTGGCGTGTCTTGCCAGGCTCGATCTGCGAATGCGTGTCGTTGGTGTGGATGATGGTGATCACTGGTGCATCGTTGCTCGGCTGGCAGCTGGTGCTGAGGCCGATTGTGATGCAGAACATGAGTAGTAAGTTCAGAAATCTATGCATAACAGTAAATATTTAAGTCAATATTTCGGTGCAAAGATACAAACAAAAACTGAGATTGTCAAGAGAAGCGGGTAAAAAATTATTCAAAAAGGGTTTTGAGTACATCCACGCTTTTCAGATGCCCCATTTCAGGAATGTGCTGGTCGAGGAACAGCAGCAGGATGTCGAGCAGATAGGAACGTCCCGCTCGGCTGAGGACGAGCTGGTCCATGTTGCCGTAGTGTGTGTCGAGCAATCTGCAGAACCATTTGGCCGACTCTTCGTTCAGGTAGTAGGGGTGGCTGATGATGCCGGTGGTGAAGATGCCTTCGACCAGGTCGAAACGGCAGCCGCTCTCGAACCCGCTGGTATCGACTCGATAGCCGAGCTGGGCAACCAGCCCGCAGGTGAAGATGAGATGGAAATTGGCCCAGCCCGCCTCGCACTGCTCGAGGACGGCGAGGCTGTTGAGGATGAAGTCCCAAAGATGGGGGTTGGCCTCCTCTTCGCGGACGGTATGTGCGAGTAGTTCTGCCATATACAGACACTGCGCAGCCTTGTCGGGATGGGATGCGGAGAGGGCATAGGGCGACTGCAGCAGCTGGGCTTCGCCAATCTGCCGGATTTCCTGGGCTGGGCGACCCTTGAGGACAAGGTCGAGCACGGCCATCGGCGTCATCATCGTCCGCAGCAGGTTGGCCCGTTTCCCTCTCGATGCCAGGGGGATACGACACGTCATCCGGCCAAACTGCTCGGTGTAGAGATGCACGAACTGCGAATGGTCGTTGATGGGTACTGTGGAGAGTACAATGGCTTGTGTCTTATCGGTTTCTGCCGCCATTTCGGGAGGACTGAAGCAATGATTGTTAATCTCGATTGTCAAATTTGCGTGCAAATATAGGTCTTTTTGCGCTAAAAACAAAGTTTAAATCAAATTTTCTTCAAAAAAGTTTGTCGATATGAGATTTTTTAACTATCTTTGCACCCGCTTTTGGGCATTTCCTCCAAAAAGTGCAGCAAGATGCACGACAAGTCCCGGCTTCGTGATCGGGCAATACCAGCGGGAGCGACATGGCGGTGCTTGGCTGGAGAGTACTACAGGTTCTTCATCGCATCGAAGACCTCGGAGGAAGTTGCTGAAGCTATACATTATAAAAATTATTATTTAACAAAACGCGGCCTCTTGATACTCCAACGCCGCAAAAATAAAAACAAAACAATGGCAAACCACAAGTCATCCAAGAAGCGCATCAAGCAGACCATTACCCACAACACCGCAAACCGTTACTATGCCAAGACTGCTCGTAACGCCGTTCGCAAGCTCCGTGCTACAACCGACAAGGCTGAGGCCGAAGCAGCTCTCCCAAAGGTGTCTGCAATGCTCGACAAGCTGGCTAAGAAGAACGTTATCCATCCCAACAAGGCTGGTAACCTCAAGTCGAAGCTCGCTAAGTACATCAACAAGCTCTAAGCTTGATGATTGGGGTCCTATGACCCGCATAATGCCCGTATTGTGTCCATTTTGGACCTTGCGGACATTATTATATTACGCGCGCGTACGCACGTGTAACCTGTCTCCTGACAAATCGTTCGGGAGAAAACGATAAAAACACAATTTAACAACATGTCACAGATTGAGAACAATTACGACGCCAGTCACATTCAAGTCCTTGAGGGTTTGGAAGCCGTGCGCAAGCGTCCGGCCATGTATATTGGCGATACCAGCGTGAAGGGTCTGCATCACCTTGTGAGTGAGGTGGTCGATAACTGTATCGATGAGGCTCTTGCCGGTTATTGCCACAATATCGAGGTCTATATCCTTCCCGATAACTACATCAAGGTGGTCGATGACGGACGCGGCATCCCTGTGGACATGCATCAGAAGGAGCAGCGTTCGGCCCTTGAGGTCGTGATGACTGTGCTGCATGCTGGCGGCAAGTTTGACAAGAATACCTACAAGGTGTCGGGCGGCCTGCATGGCGTTGGTGTAAGCTGCGTCAATGCATTGTCTGACAAATTTGTTGCCGAGGTACGTCGCCAGGGACACATCTATCGTCAGGAATATGCTTTCGGCAAGCCTGTTACGGGAGTGGAGATCATCGGCGATGCCGAAACCACCGGCACTACCATCACCTTCCATCCCGATGATTCCATCTTCACCGAGACGACGTTCGAGTGGAACCGCCTTGCAGAGCGTCTGCGCGATCTTTGCTACCTGAACACGGGTATCCACCTCTCGCTGACTGACTTGCGTCCCGAGGCTTTGCAGGAGAATGGTGAACCGCGCTATCAGATGTTCTACAGCACCGAGGGCCTGAAGGAGTTTGTGAAGTGGATGGACGAAAGCCGCACACCACTCATTCCTGATATCATTCACCTTATTACCGAAAGCGATGGCGTGCCAGTCGAGGTGGCTCTTACCTATAATACGGGCTATTCAGAGACCATCCACAGCTTTGTCAACAACATCAATACCTACGAGGGTGGTACTCACCTCGATGGTTTCCGTTCGGCCCTGGGCGGTGCCCTGAAGGAGTACGGCAACAAGGAGAAGATGTTCGAAAAGGCCAAGCTTGCCAACGACATCAAGGCCGAGGACTTCAAGGAGGGACTCACCGCCGTGGTCAGTGTCAAGGTGGCTGAGCCTCAGTTCGAGGGTCAGACCAAGACCAAGCTGGGTAATGTGGAGGTTCGTCCGGCTGTCCAGAAGGCCGTTCGCAAGGCAATGGATAACTACCTGGAGGAACATCCCGAGCAGGCGCACATCATCATCGAAAAGGTTGTTCTGGCAGCTCAGGCGCGTATCGCAGCCCGACAGGCTCGCGAGAACGTGCAGAAGAAGTCGAAGCTCACAGGCGGTGGTCTGCCCGGCAAGTTGGCCGACTGCTCGAGCAAGAACCCTGAGGAGTGCGAGATTTTCCTGGTCGAGGGTGATTCGGCAGGTGGTACGGCCAAGTCGGGACGTAACCGTCTCTATCAGGCCATCCTTCCCCTGCGTGGCAAGATTCTGAACGTCGAGAAGGTGCTTATCCATAAGATGCTCGATTCGGTGGAGATCCAGAACATGTTCCGCGCCTTCCGCGTGAACCTCCGTGAGGACAAGACGCTTGATATCGACAACCTGCGTTACCACAAGGTCATCATCATGACCGATGCCGATGTCGATGGTGCGCATATCGCTACCCTGATTCTTACCCTCTTCTTCCGCTATATGCGTCCACTTATTGATGGTGGATACGTCTATATCGCACAGGCTCCTCTCTACCGCTGTACCATCGGCAAGTTCGACGAGTATTGCTGGGATGATGCCGAGCGCGATGCCTTCCTCCAGAACTACGGACAGGGCAAGGAAGACAGGGTCAAGATCCAGCGATACAAAGGTCTGGGTGAGATGAATGCCGAGCAGCTCTGGGATACCACCATGGATCCGGCTCATCGTCGCCTGAAGCAGGTGAACATCGAGGATGCCATCCAGGCAGATCAGACGTTCTCGCTCCTGATGGGCGAAGAGGTGGCTCCGCGTCGTGAGTTCATCGAGCAGAATGCCACCTACGCCGAGATCGACGCATAATCATCGTACGAAAATATTTAATACATTATTTAATACAAACCTAACAATGAATATTACAAAGAAAGTCGTAGATGACGTGAATATCGTCCTCAGCCTCGACATTGAGAAGGCTGACTACGCAGAAGCAGTTGAGAAGCAGATCAAGGAGACTCGCAAGAAGGTACAGATGCCAGGTTTCCGCAAGGGTATGGTTCCTGCCAACCTCATCAAGAGAATGTATGGTACCCAGATCGTCATCGATGAGGTGAACAAGCTGATCAACGATTCGATGTACAAGTATATCGCCGACAATAAGCTCAACGTCCTGGGCGAGCCTATGGTAGCAAAGGATCAGAAGCCGGTTGATTTCGCCAACGAGGAGAACTTCACCGTAAGCTTCGACATCGCCATCGCTCCCGAATTCGCACTCACTGTTGACAAGAGCGTGAAGGTTCCCTACTACAACATCAAGGTGACCGACGAGATGATTGACAATCAGGTCAAGGGTTATCAGACCCAGTATGGTGAATATACCAGTGCTGATGCAGCCACCGAGGACGACGTCATCAAGGGCGACATCGCTGAGCTCGACGCAGAGGGCAACATCAAGGAGGACGGTATCCTCTACGAGGGCACTACCGTTTATCCCCGCTATATGCAGAACGACGAGGAGAAGGCCAAGTTCGAGGGCGCCAAGAAGTTCTCGAGCGTTGACTTCAATCCCGCTGCAGCCTACAACAACAACGAGAACGAGCTCGCTTCGCTGCTTGGCAAGAAGAAGGAGGAGGTGGCTGGCCTTACTTCGAACTTCCGCTTCACCATCACCGAGATCAACCACCACGAGCCTGCTGCGCTCAACGAGGAGTTCTTCAAGAAGGTATTCGGTGAGGAGTGCACCACCGAGGAGCAGTTCCGCCAGACCGTAGCCACCCAGATTGCTCTGCAGTACAAGAGCAGCAGCGACTATAAGTTCAGCGTGGATACCCGCAAGGCACTGATCGATCAGGTTAGCCCACTCAAATTCCCCGAGGAAAGCCTCAAGAAGTGGCTCCTTTCGAAGGACGAGAAGCGCGATGCCAAAAAGCTGGACGAGGACTTCCCCAAGATGATGGAGGACTTGACCTGGCAGCTCATCGAGGAGAAGATTGTGGCAGCCAACGACATCAAGATTTCTGATGACGACATCAAGGCAGAGGCCGTTGGTCACGTGCAGGCTCAGATGGCTCAGTATGGTATGTCGAACATTCCCGATGAGTACATCCAGCAGTATGCCGAAAGCATGTTGAAGGATGATAAGCAGCGCGGCCAGCTCCGCGACAGTGCCATCACCCGCAAGATCATGAACTTCCTGGGCAACGCCATCACCCTCGAGCAGAAGGAGGTGACCATCGACGAGTTCCAGAATCTTCTTGCATAATCTGGCTCAAAGGTAATATTTCTCTATAGGAACTATAGTGAATATAGCAACTATAGGCACTATTCAGGCTATATAAAAGAATTTAGCGCATCAAGGCGAATTGGTCTTGATGCGCTAATGTTTTATAGCAGATGCTAAATTAAATGACTTTGATCTTTGCGAACTTCAGGAGCAGGGTCTTGTTCCCCACGTTGTCGAAGTGTACAGTGATCCGGGAATTGTCGTTGCTGCTCTCGACGGAGGTGATAGTGCCTTCGCCGAATCGGTCGTGAGCAATGCGAGTACCGGCCTGGAGAGGCTGGCCATTGTAGGTGATGGTCGCTGAAGCTGATGGGGCAGGAGCAGGCTGGGGCTTCTGGCCTTCGGTGTAGGCTCCATTGGGGCGGATGATCTTGCGGATTGGACCCGACAGGTCGAGCGGCGAGGGTTTCGGTTCCGGGCGCTTCTGTTCCTGGACAGGATTGGCAGGATGTTCCCAGACGATATTTCTTCGAGACATCGGCGTCGAACTGCTGTCCTTTGTGCCGTGGTTGTCCGGGTTTCCTCTGTAATTACCCGAGCGTCCTCCGTAATTGTCCATGCTTCCTCCATAATCGTAGCCGAACCTTCCTCCTCCAGCATTTCCATAATCGATGCTCGATGCACTGCTTCCTCCCGTCTGCTGGATGTATTGCTTGTCGATATCCTTCAGGAAGCGGCTGGGTTTGCTGGGTTCGCTCTTTCCGTTGCGGAAAC
>JAEEUA010000085.1 GCA_016286775.1 Bacteroidales bacterium | reverse complement strand
CACTTCGCATCCAGGGCAATGACTAGCTATGCAATTATTACACACAAGAGGCAATACGTGCATTCCGCTATGCTTCAAGGCAGGAAAACTCCCAACTTGACGACAAGCAGGATATCGGAAGCATCAGCATGCGAGGCAGGGACTTCCGTCAGATGGCTGCTGCCTTCCTATATAATGTCACGGGCGAAAGGGAATGGGAAGATATCCTTGCTGCCGAAAGCATGATCACGACCGGCGATACACCGCTCTTCAATAAGGGTCGTCAGGGGTTGTTTGCAGCTAATGTCACCAACGTTTTCCAGGCGGGTGAAGTGGGCTACTTCCAGTACTATGCAGCTGCTGCCTATCTCTGCTGCCCACGCGAACGCCATTATCCCGAACTCTATGCCAATATAAAGTCGAGCGTCAATAAGCATGCCGATGCCTACAATGTCAACTTTGTCGATCAGCGTCCTTCGCGTCGCGCTGCCAACGATGCGCGGTGGCAGACGTCGCAGAATCTGCATCTTGTGGTCCTGGCACATTACATCGCCGATACCAAGGCACGTCGCCAGCAACTCGAACGTGCTCTATATCTCGAGGCTGGTTGGGCATTGGGACGAAACCCAGGGAATATCGTTGAAATGACAGGTTTGGGCCAGCGTCACCTTACCGACGTTTATACTACCGGACGAAACGATGGAACTCCCGAGAGCCATCCTGGCCAAACTCCTTTCAATGGCACTGAAGTATGGTCTCCCGATAATGGCGGTGATGCACGTATTCTGCTCAATCGATGCTATCCCTCTTGGACAGAAAATTGGCCGCGTCAGGAATCCTATTTCAATCAGCGTTACATGTGGGTAAATGGCGAGTTCACGCCACGCGAGACGATGCGTGGCAAGATGATGCTCCTCGCTTACCTCTATGGAATTCGATAAATGCAACACCCCTCATAATGATGAAGCCCAGACCAACAAAGTCTGGGCTTCATCTGTTTCGGTTTATGTTCAGGCAAATGCCCGAATATTTTTTGTCGGACTGATAGAGAAAAATGCAAGGGAATTAGGATTTCCAAAGTCCATGAAGATTGCAGAACTCACGTGCATAGACTTCCTTTGCATCGGTCTTGAATTCAGCGAAGGGTTGGTCTTGTGGGGTGAGATGCTGGCGAAGCACTCCATTTTCGGTGACGAGTTCAATCCACTGGATGTAGTGGGCCTCGGTCATCGGATGATCTACTGAACCTACCCTGACACGATAGCCATCAGCGGTTTTTTCAACCACAGGGACATGCTTTTCCTTGGCGCCGTCGGTGGTGTTCTCTTTTAGTAGCTGCATAGGTTTGCCGCAGCATTCTGGAATGCAGTCGCCAGCTATGACAACTTCCACCATCAAGCCGCATTCCTTGCACTTGTAAATTTCATTTACGCTGCTCATGATGTTTCGGTATTAAATGTTAATCAATTAGGGTTAGCGATTTGTTGCCTCGATAAGGCTATGCCTTTTCTGTGTAGTCCCGATAAGGACGTTCAAGGTCGAGAAGGTGGAAGTTGTGCTGGCGCTGGTGGTCGCCATCGGGAATCACCATATATTCACCGTATTTCTGCGAAAGGTATTCGTGGGGATGCTCCACACCCCAGACTACAGCATCCTCGAAGGCAATGGGCGTAGGTCTTCCCAGAATCGACTTTGCCATCACGCCCTTCAGCCCATCGTCGTGGTCCACCACGTAGTCGCTGGCATCGTAGTCCCAGCGACGCTGCAGCCGGCGCATCTTCTCCTGAATCTCTTGCATAGAGTAAAGCTTTCGACAGAATAGGGGTATCCAGCTCGAAGGTCCTTTGCCGTGCTTATAGGGATCGCGGTGTACGAGGTAGAGGGCGCGCTTGTACCATTCGTAGCGCATGAAGTGCAGGCGACGCAATATCTTGCTATTGGGCATTCCGTCGAGCGGGAAGAGGTCAATGTAGATGCCGCCCAGATACTTCAGGTGCATACGTTCAATCAGCGTGGTGCTGGCATCCTGTATCTTGGCAAAGGGGAGAGGATAGTTTTCGGGATCGGTCTCGAAACTTACCAGCTCGTATGGAGCCGGCAACCATTCGCTGGCATGTAGGCAAAGCTGGTCGTAGTCGCGACGTGGCATGGCGATGTCGAGGTCGTCATCCCAGGGAATGAAACCCTTGTGTCGAACGGCACCGAGCAGGGTGCCGGCTATGATGAAGTAGCGCAGGTCGTGTTCCTCGCAGACCTTCTGGACAGCAAGGAGAATGCGTAAGATGCGAAGCTGGAGGGGACGGATGTCGTAGTTGGCCATATCAAAACGAATTGCAGAAATCAGTAGAGTGATGCGGGAATCTTCTGCTTGGCATTCTCGAAGTCCTCTACCGTGTCGAGTTCGCAGCTGAAGAGGTCGCTGACATCCAGGACGCTGAAGGTGTGTCCCTGGGGGATGAGGCGTTCGAAGGCGAGTTCGTAGAACTTGTTTTCGAGATGCTCCTGATTCATCATCCTGTCCAGTTCGGCATAGAGGGCGCGGGTGTAGGCAGGGCTCATCTTCTCGATGCCCAAGCTCTCGCCGGCTGCCTTGCTGGGGTCACAGGTCTTGCTGATTTCGAGGATAATGCCGTCAGTCGTCACGACTTTCATCTCCTCTTCTCCTAGTTCATGTTGGATTAGGGTGAGCACATTGGGCACATTGTAGGAAAGGATGCGGGTGACAATCTGGGGATCGAAGAGCAGGTCGCTGTCGAGCAGTAGGATTTCTTCCCCCTCGACGGCCGGACGGGCCAGCCAGAGGGAATAGATGTTGTTGGTAGAGGCGAAGATGTCGTTGTGGATGAATCGTACTCGGATGGCATTGCCATACTGTTCGCCGACAAACCGCTCAATCTTTTCGTGCAGATAGCCGGTGACGATGACAAACTCGTTGACGCCATTTTCAATCAGGGCATCCATCGAACGCTGGAGCAGGGAACGCTCGCCCACTTGAAGCAGGCACTTGGGCGTGTTGTTGGTCAAGGGGCGCAGACGCGAGGCTGTGCCGGCAGCAAGGATGAGGGCTTTCATTGTGTGGCAATCCGTTTAATGGTATCTACCACAACCTGTATCTGCTCAGGACGCCCTAAGGTAATGCGCAGACACGATTCGAGGCCCTTGTCGGTCATGAACTTGATCTTGTAGTCTTGTATCTTCAAGGCTTCCATCAGTGCCTCCTTGATTTCGATGGGGTACTTGATGAGGATGAAGTTGGCAACCGACTTATAGATCTTGAAGCCAGGCAAGCCGGCGAGTTCGTGCTTGAAGAGGTCGCGGTCCCACTGCATTTGGTTGGCCACATCGCGATAGTGCTCGTCACTTTCCAGGGCAGCAAGTGCCACAGCCTCCGAGAAGCGATTGTAGCCCAGGTACTTGTTGGCATAGTTCAGGAAACCTTCGTGTCCCTTACCCATGAAGCCGAAGCCCATGCGGAGTCCGGGCAGTCCATAGAATTTCGAGAGGGTGCGCGAGATGATGAGGTTCGAGTGCTTCCCAACCAGAGGGGCAATGTAGTCGGTGTCGGCTGAAATGAACGAAGCATAAGCCTCGTCAATCAGCACCATCGTATCGCTTGGAATATGTTCCATGATGCGCGTAATCTCGTCGGGAGTCAAGCTGTTGCCTGTAGGGTTGTTGGGCGATGCGATGAGTAACATACGTGGGTGCAGTCGGCAGGTGTATTCAATCACTTCATCTACATCGTAGGCAAAGGTGTCTTCCAGTTCGTGCAGGGGATACATGTGGGTTTCGCCGCCGCATTCGCTGGCGATTCGATTGTAGTACCACCACGAGAATTCTGGAATCAGGATGGAACGGTTGTCGCCTTTTGTAAGATAGTAATGCACGACGTTCTTCAGGATGTCCTCGCCACCATAGCCCAGCAGCACCTGTTCCTCGGGTACTCCGTAGATCTCGCTCAGACGCACCGACACGACGCTCTTCTTTCCCTGGTCGTAGATGCGGGTATAGAAACACAGATCTTGCGGGTCGAAGTTTCTGACGGCATCTATCACCTTCTGCGAAGGCTTGAAGTTGAATTCGTTACGGTCTAAGAAATTCATAAAGAATCTATTTGGATGTTTGTTTCTGAAGGAATTTTTGTTCTAAAATTTTACAAATATACATACTATTTTTCAAATGTTGGTCCTCTTTATCCTTTTTTCTGATTGTCGGTGGCCTTAATTGTCCATATTGTCATGCATGGTATCCAATCTGAACCTTTTCTAAGACGAAAATTCAGAGCCTTGCCCTGTTAATTTCCGATGTTTGCAGCTTGGCCTTCTGCTTGTTACATTTTGGGCTGCAAAAAGTACATTATGGGTATCAATCCGTCGATTTGGATGTTTTTTAGTGGGGAAAAATGCGGCGTTCGTTATGAAATGGAAAAATAAGTTGTACATTTTGTTGGTTATATTTCAAAAACACCCTATATTTGCACCATAAGGCAATAAATGGTAACAATAAGTGAATGATTTTTGGACTGTGGGCTGTCGTGAGACAGCCTACGTCATTTTTAAATCGTTTCTTTCAGCTTTAGACCAATTTCTTTTGCTAAAGATTGTTTCATGATGACTTGGAACTCGTTTTTCAGCCCTTCCTGTTAATCTACATTTTTAGTGGTGGAAATTTGTACAATCATTTGATTTACAATATATATTTTTCATATCTTTTCTCCTTATAGTTTACCGACTCTTGCATATTTCACAGAAATGGCCTATCTTTGCACCAGAAATCAGAATTATATTTCTCATTGGAAAGTTTAAGATTATAGGTTAGTTAATTAATTGTGTGTGTATGTCATTAAGCCCGGACTTGTGAAAGTCTGGGCTTTGTTGTGTCACTTCTGGTTGCAAATAAAGGTTGGAAGGTTGAAAACGTAGGTCTTTTTGCTATTTTTGGTCAGAAATTGGTCCTATAATTTGGAAAGTACTGTTTTTTTCACGATATTTGCAGCACTATATACATATATACATTACTAATCCAATACATATATGAAACATTCTTTCGCCTTTGCAATGATTGCGTTGTGTCTGAGCGCTTGTGCGACAGACAGTTCGAATCCCAATCCCGTGATTGACATTACAGGAGGCAAAGTCCAGGGTATTTTCTCCGAAACGCCGGGAGTTGTTGTTTACAAGGGTATTCCGTATGCTGCTCCTCCTATCGGTGAATTGCGCTGGAAAGCTCCTCAGCCCGTTGTTCCCTGGGACACCGTGTTGATTGCCGATCATTTTGGCCCCATCTCCTTCCAGCCACCCCACGTAGCCGGTCCCGATTCTGTTGTCATCAATCAGTATGGTGATGTGGACTACGTCAAGGAGTTCTTCTCCGAAGGCGATCCGGAGATGAGCGAGGACTGTCTCTACCTGAATATTTGGAAACCTGCTGAAGCAAAGAAAGGCGATAAGCTGCCTGTTGCATTATGGATTCATGGAGGTGCCTTTATCGCAGGTTTTGGCTACGAGAAGGAGTTTGATGGTGATGCCTACGCCAAACGCGGTGTCATCCTTGTCACCATCAATTACCGTCTGGGTGCATTTGGCTTCCTGGCACATCCCGAACTTTCGGCCGAAAATGCCGACCATCTCTCCGGCAACTATGGTATGCTCGATCAGATCAAGGCTCTCGACTGGACGCGCGAAAACATAGCTAATTTTGGCGGAGACCCCGACAACATTACCGTATTCGGACAGAGTGCTGGTGCAATGAGCGTCCGTAACCTGCTTTGTTCCCCACTCACCAAGGGTAAGATTGCAAAAGCTATCATCCAGAGCGGAGGAGCCATCAGTCCTGATGGCAACGATGGTATGGAGGCCGCGTCTCTCGCTCAGTACGAACAGCTTGGCAAGACACTCATGGGCGACTTGAGTCTCGACAAGATGCGCAGCATGAGCTATCAGGAACTGCAGGAGGTCATCGGACATTATGCAGCAGCCAACAACATGCCGTTCCTCATGCTTCAGCCTAATGTTGACGGCAAGGTTCTCGAAGGCGGCCTCGCAGCCTGCATCGATAAGGACTTTGTTCCTCATATCCCCATCATGATGGGCAGTACACTTGACGACATGGCATTCACCCGCATGGGTGAACCTTACGCTTATCTTGCCTCCCGATTGCGCGAGAAGGGTAAGGCGCCCTACGTATATGAGTTCCGTCGTCGTCTGCCCGGCAATGGTTCCGGAGCTTTCCATTCCTCCGAGCTCTGGTATGTCTTTGGCACAACCAAGCGTTGCTGGCGACCTTTGGTCGAAGCCGACGAGGCACTCAGCCGGCGTATGGTGGATTATTGGAGCAACTTCATGAAACAGGGCGACCCCAACGGACCCGGTCTTCCCGAGTGGAATGCATGCACAAATGGACTCGATGATGTCATGCAATTAGACCTCGAGTAATATCAGAAATAGCAAAAACGTGTCATCGGCAAGAGCCTTTGACACGTTTTTTGGGTGTTTTTAGGGGCGTGGAACATTTTAAAACGTAGATGTTACAAAATTATTTGGTCATTTTGCGGAATACGCCTATCTTTGCACCGGCATTTGAAAACAAATGATTTTTGTTTTATCAATCAATATAAAGGTTATTACTCTTAATTAGTGAATAGCAAATTGTATGTGTAATTAATTATTAAGGCAAAAGGAAAGGCAGGCGTCGTGATGACGTTTGCCTTTTTTCATTTTCAGAACCCTTCGAACTACTCGAACCTTTTAGTTCTTCTTAATCCCTCTCCAGATAAGTGTATCCGTAAAGACCATTGCGGTAGTTGTTGAGGAACTCCTTGCCCTCTTCGAGCGAGATGCGTCCGGTCTTCACCGATTTGGTAACCCACGTTTCAAGGGTGCGCACCATCTTCTTCGTGTCGTATTCCACCCAGCGCAGCACGTCCTGCACTGTTTCTCCATCGATGGTCTGGTCGATTTCATAGCCGTTTTTGTTCACGGTGATGTGGACGGCATTGGTATCGCCGAACAGGTTGTGAAGGTCGCCGAGAATTTCCTGATAGGCGCCCACCAGGAAGACGCCGAGGTAGTACTTCTCATTCTTCCTGAGCGAGTGGATGGGCATGGAGTTGACAATCTGGTTCTCGGCAATGTAGCTCTGCACCTTGCCATCCGAGTCGCAGGTCATGTCTTGCAGCGTTGCTTTGCGGTCGGGGCGTTCGTTGAGGCGCTGGAGGGGCATGATGGGGAAGATCTGGTCGATCGACCACATGTCGGGCAGCGACTGGAAGAGCGAGAAGTTGCAATAGTATTTGTCGGCGAGCAGCTTCGGGATATTGTGCAGCTCTTCGGGTACGCGCTTCATGCCTGTGATGAGGTTGTTGATTTCACGGGTGACGCTCCAGAACAGCTTTTCGATCTGGGCTCGCGTCTTGAGGTCGATGATGCCATGGCTGAAGAGCTGCAGCACTTCGTCGCGTATCTGCTGGGCATCGTGCCACGACTCGAGGGCGGAACGCTGGGTCAGCGTGTCCCAGATCTCGTACAGTTCCTTCACCAGGTCGTGGTCGTCCGGTCCGACTTCCCATTCCTCGGGCATCTCGGGCAGTGAGGCTGTCTCGAGCACTTCCATGACGAGCAGGGAGTGGTGGGCCGAAAGGGAACGTCCCGATTCGGTGATGATATTGGGGTGGGGGAGCTCGTTCTTGTCAGCTGCCTCCATAATCTGGTACATGATGTCGTTGATGTACTCCTGGATGGAATAGTTTACCGACGAGCAGTTCGAAGCGCTTCGGGTGCCATCGTAGTCAACACCAAGGCCGCCGCCTGCATCGACAAATTCCACGTTGAAGCCCATCTTGCGGAGCTGCACATAGAATTGTGAAGCTTCGCGTATTGCAGTCTTGACGTAACGGATATTGGTGACCTGCGAGCCGATGTGGAAATGGATCAGCTTCAGGCAGTCCTTCAGGTTGTGCGATTCGAGGTATTCCATGGCCTCGAGCAGTTCGGAGCTGGTGAGTCCGAATTTCGAAGCATCGCCGCCCGACTCCTCCCATTTGCCGGAACCCGACGAAGCAAGCTTGATGCGGATGCCGATGTTCGGGCGCACATTCAGGCGCCTGGCAATATGGTCGATGATTTCGAGTTCATTGAGCTTCTCGGCAACGATATAGATGCGCTTGCCCATCTTCTGGGCGAGCAGAGCGAGTTCCACAAACGAGTCATCCTTGTAGCCGTTGCAGATGATGATGGAGTCATAGTCGGTGCAGGCGGCAATCACGGCGTGCAGCTCAGGCTTTGAGCCGGCTTCCAGTCCCAGATTGAACTTCTTGCCGTGACTCACCATCTCGGTGACGACGGGCTGCATCTGGTTGACCTTGATGGGATAGACGGTGTAGCATTCCCCCTTGTAGCCGTATTCCTCGGCTGCTTTCTGGAAACACTGTGACATCCGCTCGATGCGGTTGTCGAGGATGTCGGGGAATCGCAGGAGCACGGGCGCCTGGATATCGCGCAGCGCCAGCTCATCCATCACTTCGCGCAGATCCACCTGCACGCCGTCCTTCTTGGGGGTTACCACTACATGACCTTTCTCGTTGATGTCAAAATAGCTGACACCCCATCCATGAATATTGTAGAGCTCCGCAGAGTCCTCAATATGCCACTTCTTCATCTGATTTTACAATTTTACAATAAACCGTTCAACATAAACCCCACAGCCATTAGCGGGGAGATGCAAATATCAAAGAATTTTGCGGGTGCAAAGATAGCTTTTTTTTGTAAGATGGCGAAATATTTGGACAAATATTTTAAAATGTGGGAATAAATTCTTAACTTTGCGGCCGAAATACAATCTATATGACCCAAGATGACCCCGTATTCCATCGAATCATATATCCGTGAGTCGGACTATTGCCGTTTTCCATCGCCCTGCTACATCCTTGAAGAGAAGCTGCTGAGGCGCAACCTCGCGCTGATTCGTGATGTTGCCGAACAGTCTGGCGTGGAGATCATCCTTGCCTTCAAGGCCTATGCCCTCTGGAAGACCTTCCCCGTCTTCCGCGAATACATTCGTCACACCACAGCCTCGTCGGTTTGGGAGGCTCGTCTCGCTTTCGAGGAGTTCGGTTCGCCAGCTCACACCTACAGTCCCGCCTACACCAATCGCGATTTCCCCGAAATCCTACGTTGTTCGGGCCACATCACCTTCAATTCCCTGCATCAGTTCGAGCATTTCTATCCACAGGCGAAGGACAAGGCATCGTGCGGCATCCGAGTCAATCCGGAGTACAGCGAAATCGAAACGGCACTCTATAACCCCTGCGCGCCCGGATCTCGTTTCGGTGTGCTGGCTGACGACTTGCCTGCGCAGCTTCCCGAGGGCATCGAAGGCTTCCATTGCCATTGCCATTGCGAGGACGATTCCTATACATTGGAACGTACATTGTCCCATCTCGAGGAAAAGTTCTCGAAGTGGTTTCCCCAGCTCAAGTGGCTCAATCTGGGTGGCGGCCATCTGATGACGCGGAGCGATTACGACACGGCTCACCTCATTGCCTTGTTGCGTGCCTTGCGCCAGCGTTATCCTTGGCTCAAGGTCATCCTCGAACCGGGCAGTGCCTTTGCCTGGCAGACGGGCCCACTGCTCAGCCAAGTGGTCGATATCGTCGAGAATCATGGCATCCGAACGGCCATTCTCAACGTATCGTTTGCCTGCCACATGCCTGATTGCCTGGAGATGCCCTATCAGCCTGCCGTCCGTGGTGCTGAGTCCCTTCCTTTGTCGGCAGCCGGCGAAGCGGGCGGTAGACCTATCTATCGTCTGGGTGGCAACAGTTGCCTGAGCGGTGATTTCCTGGGTTCCTGGCTTTTCGACCATGAACTGCAGGTGGGCGAATACATCCTTTTTGAGGATATGCTCCACTATACGACTGTCAAGACTCACACCTTCAACGGCGTCACCCATCCCTCTATCGCCTTCTTCCGCGAAGATGGGTCGATTGACGTACTTCGCGAATATACTTACGAGGACTATAAGAATAGAATGGATTAATATGAACAGACTTACTTTACTCATCTGCTCGCTTGCCTTGTTGGTTTCATCCCTTGCCAAGGCTGCTGAGCCAATCACCGTAGAAGCCATCCGTGGCGGACATTATCGTGGCAAGAGTGTGCCCGCCTTCCGCAGCACCGCCGATGGCAAGCATTATACGGCCATCTCTGCCGATGGACGCGCCATCGTCAAGTATCAGTATAGCAACGGCCACGCTGTCGATACCCTGCTCAATCTGAACAAGGTGAAGCCCGAAGAGGGTCTTGACGTAAGCAGCCTCAAGCTCTCGGGCTACGAACTCTCGCAGGACGAGGAACGCCTCCTTGTCTGGAGTAACCGCGAGTCAATATATCGTCGCAGCTACAAGGCCGACTATTTCTACTTTGTCATCGAAGCCGGCGGTGTTCGTCGCCAGGCCTTCAAGCGTCTGACCGAAGGGAAGGTGCAGGCCGTAACGATGGCTCCCGATGGACGTCAGCTCGTCTTCATGCGCGACAACAACCTGTACTATGTGCGTGTGATGTCGGCAGGCATTGACCTTGCCGAACGCCAGGTGACCGACGATGGAGCCCGTAACAAGATCATCAACGGTGTGCCCGACTGGGTGTATGAAGAAGAGTTCTCGATGGACCGTGCAATCGCATGGAGCCCCGATTCCAAGACCTTCTGCTTCTTGAAGTGGGACGAAAGTGAGGTGAAGGAGTATTGGCTGCCTACCTACAAGGGCCAGTTCCCCGAATACCCCGAGTATGAGCTTTACCCCGGGCAGTATGTCTATAAGTACCCTGTGGCAGGCGAAGTGAACTCCAAGGTGACAGCATGGTCCTACGATGTCTATACCAAGAAGCTCAATCAGCTCAATGTTCCCGTTGATGCCGATGGCTACATCCCGCGCATTCAGTTCACCAAGGCTGAGGACAAGTTGGCCGTGATAACCATGAACCGCCTGCAGAACAAGTTGTCACTCTACTTTGTCAATCCTCGCAGCGGTGTGTCCAAGCTCATTCTCGAGGATACCAACGACCAGTATATTGCCGAAGCTGATCTCGATGCCATCCTGTTCGACGAGAATGGCTTCACCTTTGCCAGCGAGCGTTCGGGTTGGCGACACCTTTATTATTATAATATGTTAGGCCAGCAGCAGCGTCAGCTTACCAAGGGCAATTTTGACCTGACCAATGTCTATGGCTACGACCCCGTGTCACGTTGCGCCTACGTTCAGGTTGCCTATGTCGGCAAGAATTCCTCGGTGCCCTCCGAACTGACACGTGGCATCTATAAGATTGATGCCAAGGGCGTGATGACACCGCTCTTCAATGGTGGACGTGATGGGGCTGGTTGTCGTGGCACGCACAGTGCCGCCTTCAGCCGTGGTTTCATCTACATGCAGCACTACTACAGTGATGCTGATACGCCCACCCGCGTCACCCTCGAAAGTGTGCAGGGCCTCAAGGTGCTCAAGACGCTCGAGGACAATGCGACCCTTCGTCAGGAGGTGGCCGGCCAACCCAAGCGCGAGTTCTTCCAGATGGCCACCGAACGTGGCGACAAGTTGAATGGCTATGTCATCCGTCCGAACAATGTCAGCGGCAAGGCTCCATGCGTACTCGAACAGTATGGCGGCCCTGGTTCGCAGGAGGTGCTCGACCGTTGGGAGTTCGGTTTCCCCATGTACTTGGCACAGGAGGGTTTCGTTGCCTTGACTGTCGATGGCCGAGGCACGGCATGCCGTGGAGCCCAGTGGGAGCGCCAGGTCTATTGCGAACTGGGTGTGCGTGAGGCCGAGGACCAGCTTTCTGCAGGTCGCTATGCCGCTGCACTGCCCTACGTCGATGCCTCTCGCATCGGTATCTGGGGCTGGAGTTTCGGCGGCTACAATACGCTGATGACGATGTGCGGCGGGAACGATGTCTTCAAGGCCGGTGTGGCTGTGGCTCCTGTCACCGACTTCAAGTTCTACGACACCATCTACACCGAGCGTTTCATGCGTACGCCCCAGCAGAATGCCGAGGGCTACAGGAATAGCTCTGTTTTGAGCCGTGCCCAGAATCTCAAGGGCCAGCTCCTTATCGTCACGGGTACTGCCGACGACAATGTGCATCCGCAGAACACTTACGAAGTGGCTGAAGCCTTCGTGCAGAATGACCTCGATTTCGATATGATGGTCTATACCAACCGCAACCACTTCATCCAGGGCGGCAACAGCAACGTCCATATCTATAAGAAGGTCTGCAGCTACTTCAAGAAGAATCTTTGACCTCTGGGTTCGTCTTTTCTATCTTGTCCGTGCTGTCTTTTCATAAAAAATGAAGCAAGCCGACCGTGAAGGTGGCTTGCTTTTGTTTTTGCCTTGATGCTGGCTTCGGAGAGCCAGTTCATTGCAGGTTGAATTTATTAAAACTGGTTTGAATTCCCGCTTGATGGGGACAGATAAAGCATTATAACGGGGTAGGTTAGAAATCTTCGCTGAATGCGCGACCGCCGAAATCACCGCCGAAACCTCCACCTCCGCGCATACCACGTGAGCGCTGCATGTTCTGTCCGTCGGGCCGTTGTCCACGCGGACCGCCCATCATCATGGGACGACGATCGAGGGCCTTTTCGAGATATTCAATGTAGAGTTCGGTGCCGAGGATGGCGCGCAGCTGCTTGCGTCCTTCAGCGCGCGTTGCTTCCATTTGAGCGCGTCGTGCCTCACGTGTCTCCTTGTCAATCTTCTTGCCCTTTTCGTTGTCTGCCTTCAACTGTTCGCGGTAGTTCTCGTTGAGCTTGGCTATCTCGACTTGCTGGGCTGAAGTGAGGTCCATCTGGTTGGTGATGGTGGTGTCAGCCAACTGGAACATCTGCATACGGCCTGAGCCGCGCATGCCTCGTCCTTGGGGCTGGTCTTGTGCCATAACATCACTCGTTGCAATCGCCATGCAGCAGATTGCTGCTAAAAGAATCTTTTTCATTTTTGTAGTTTTTTTGTTTTGACAAATGTTTTTGTATATTGATAATTACCAACTTTGCCTTTTTGACCTTGCAAAAACAGAAAAGTTTATCGATTGGAAAGGTAAATTTCTACGAAACGCAAAATTTTCAGTACAAATATTTTGATTATTAGAATAAAATATCTATCTTTGCGTCCGCAAAACCGGGGAACGTGACGTGTCACCACTTCCGCCAAGGATTGCATTAGTATTAACATCTTTAAATCAATTTGCGAAATGGCTACAAAGATCCGTCTTGCACGACATGGTCACAAGGACTACGCTGTATATAGCATCGTAGTCGCAGATAGCAGAGCGCCACGTGATGGTAAGTATATTGAGAAGATCGGTACTTACAATCCCAACACCAACCCTGCTACTATTAATCTTAACTTCGAACGCGCCCTCTACTGGGTTGAGACTGGTGCACAGCCCACTCTCACTGCTGGTCGTATCCTCTCCTACAAGGGTGTTCTCATGATGAAGCATCTCAATGGAGGTGTGAAGAAGGGTGCCCTCACCGCTGAGCAGGCTCAGGCTAAGTTTGATGCCTGGATGAAGGCTAAGGAGGCTAAGATTACCTCCAAGATCTCCGGTCTGGCTGCTGAAGCTGCCAAGAAGGCCAAGGAGGTTGCCAATGCTGAGGTTGCTGTCAAGAATGCCAAGAAAGAGGCACTTGATGCCAAGAAGGCTGAGGCTGCTGCCAAGGCTGCTGCTGAG
>JAEEUA010000084.1 GCA_016286775.1 Bacteroidales bacterium | reverse complement strand
CCTCGATGCCGACGGCCAGACACGCCATCATTTCCCCTGCACCTCCGACCCCTGGTCCATCCCTTCGGCCATCATGAACATCTACGAGGACAAGTACCATCGCCTCTGGGTGGGTTCCTATCGCCAAGGTGCCGGCACCGTGGATAAACGCTCGGGCGTGTTCCATACTGTTCCCATTGTAAACGCCAAGAACCCCACCAGCAACGTCTATGACTTTGCCGAGGACAAGCGCGGCACGTTGTGGGCAGCCTCCATGGGACAAGGCCTGTTGCGTTATGACGAGAAGCAGGGTGTCTTCGTTTCACAGGAGACCATCTCGTCGTGCGACTGGAGCGGCGCCCTCTGCTACGACCCCCTACTCGATGCGCTCTATCTCGGCACCTACGACGGACTGGTCATCTATCATCCCGACGATCCCAGCCGCGAAATCGAGCACTTCTTCAGCCCCATCGTCATCTACAGCATCACACGCTGCTCGGCCACCGAGATAAGCCTCTGCACCAACATCGGTCTGATCATGTTCAACACCCAGACGCACAACTACCAGACCTACACCTCCCAGGATGGTTTGCCAAGCAACAACGTCTTCGCCTCTCAAACCGACGGCGAGGGCAACCTGTGGGTAAGTTGTGGTACCAGTCTCGCCAAGTTCAACATGCAGCAGAAGACGTTCAGCATCTACACCGCCCAGGACGGCCTGCAGAGCAGCGAGTTCTACAAGAACGCATCATTGCGCGACGACGATGGCACACTCTGGTTCGGCGGCACCATGGGCATCACCTGGTTCAAACCCCGCGAGATATCCCACCAGACACAGAACTGCACGCCCCGTGTCGTTCGCCTTACCGCTGCCCAGAACAACATCCTGCCCGACAAGAACGGCGTATATAATATCAGCAACCAGGACAATTCGTTCTCCCTCGAACTGGCCACCCGTCCCATCCTGCTGACGCGTACCGTCGTTTACCGCTATTCGATGGACAACGACGCATGGCAGACTTTGCCTCCCGCCATGAACCTCGTCTCGTTCAGCCACCTCAATTCCGGCCACCACACCTTCCGTTTCCAAACCGACCAGGAAGGCCTTACCTCCGAAGTGCAGACCATCGACATCTTCATCGAACGTCCCTGGTATCTATCCTGGTGGGCTCACATCCTGTGGCTTACCATCCTCGCAGCCATTATCTGGCTCATCTACCAGCTCGTCAGTCGCCAGCGTGTCGAACGTCGTCTCAAGACCGAAAAGGAGCGCGAGAAAGCCATCAACGATGCCAAGTTGCAGTTCTTCATGAACATCGCACATGAGTTCCGTACCCCTATGACCCTCGTCGTCAGCCCTCTCCAGAAACTCATGAAGCGAAACAACAGCCCTGAAGACCAGCAGGCCTTCGAACTTATCAATCGTAATGCCAACCGTGTGCTCGCTCTCGTCAACGAACTGATGGACCTCCGCAAGATCGACAAGTCGCAGATGAAACTGCAGTGTCACCTCCAGTCTCCCGTACCCCTTTTGCAGAATCTCTGCAACTCGGTGCTCGACCTTACTGAGGCACGCAATCTCAAGCTATCCTACGCCAACTCCATACCACAGACCACCCAATTGTGGATTGACGAGGAAGCGCTCACCAAGATTATCCTCAACCTGCTCACCAACGCCATCAAGTTCACGCCCAAGGGCGGCAAGATTGATGTCACTTCGCAAATCAAGGGCGATAAGCTCACCATCGAGGTCATCGACACGGGCATTGGCATTGCACCTTCTGAGCGCACGCAGATCTTCACCCGTTTCTATCAGGTGCACCAGTCGGGCAGTTCATCATTGGGCACAGGCATCGGCCTCAACCTCGTGAATGCCCTCGTCCATCTCCATCATGGCGACATCGAAGTGGATGACAATCCCGCCGGCAAGGGAACACGCTTCACGGTGACGTTGCCCACCAACGAGAAGGCCTACGCATATGAGGAGAAACTCAACACCACGACCGAAGGTTCTGCCGAAGCCTCCCTACCCACGACCATCAACCCCGTCACCATCCTCCACGACTCGCTCTACGAAAGCAAGGATGCCGACGCCGCTAAGACCGACAATGCGCATGGCCCTCGCATTCTCGTGGTTGATGACGACGACGAGGTGCGTGCCTACCTCGAGCTCGAGCTCAGCACTCGCTACCGCGTCACCTCGTGCGCAAACGGCCGAGAGGCACTCGAAATCCTATTGGCACAAACCGATGCCTACTCGCTTGTTGTCACCGACCTCATGATGCCCGAAATCGACGGCATTCAGCTGTGTTTGCGCATCCGTAGCAACGTCCAGCTCAATCATCTCCCCGTCATCCTTGTCACCGCCAAGACCAGCGATGAGGATCGCCTGGCCAGCCTCGAAGTCGGCGCCAATGCCTTTATTTCGAAGCCCTTCAACGTCGAGATTCTCCTCAAGACGGTACAGAACCTCCTCGAGCAGCAACGTCGTCTGCGCAGCACCTTCAGCGGAACTCAAAATCCCGCCGACAAGGTCGATACGCCCGAACTCCTTTCGCCCGACGAGCGGCTGTTGCAACGCGTCCTCAAGGTCATCAACGACCGCCTCAGCGACACGTCCCTCACGGGCGAAAAGGTGGCCGAAGAAGTCGGCCTCAGTCGTGTCCATCTCTACCGCAAGCTCAAGGAACTCACCAACCAGTCTCCACGCAACTACATCCGCAACATCCGCCTCATCAAGGCCGCCGAGCTTCTTTCGCAAAAGAAAATGTCCATCGCTGAAGTCGCCTACAAGGTCGGCTTCGCATCACCCGACAATTTCTCCGCCCTCTTCAAGGAGATGTACGGCATGACACCCAAGGAGTACAACGAACAGCATTACACCCAAAACGAATCATAAGGAAAGGGCAGCCGAATTGGCTGCCCTTTCTCGTCTCAGTCGGCAGCCATCCTTGGCTGCCTTTTTTTGTCCCTGTCGCAGCCATCCTTGGCCGCCTTTTTTTGTCTCAGTTGGCAGCCACAAACGTCACATCCAGGCACTTCAGGTCCCGACTGTCTGAGCTGGTGCCATAGAAGACCTCATACTGCCCGGGCACGACACGCATCGTATTGGTCGAAGCATCGAAGGTCTCGAAGGTCTCGTCAGTCAGCGGAATGCTCACGCGTGTGCTCTCGCCCGGCTTCAGCGTGACACGCTTGAAACCACGCAGGGCACGCACAGGTCCACCCTGGTCATCGACACGGCGCACATAGAGCTGCAGTACTTCCGTTCCTTCGCGCGCGCCCGTATTAGTAATAGGTATCTCCAAGGCTTGTTTGCCGGCCATCTCTGCGCTACCTACGCTGAAGGTGGTATAGGAGAGTCCGAAGCCGAAGGGGAACAAGGGTGCTTCGGTCATGTAGCGATAGGTACGGCCCTTCATCGAATAGTCCTTGAAGTCGGGCAGTTGCGACAAGCTGCGATAGAATGTCACAGGCAGCTTGCCCGAAGGATTGACTTTGCCATAGAGCACTTCAGCGATGGCCTCACCACCTCGTTCGCCCGGATACCATGCCTGTACAATAGCATCACATGACTCAACCTCTGGTTCAAGGGCAATGCACGAGCCGGAGAAGTTGACCAGGACGACACGCTTGCCTGCCTCGTGCAGCTTCTGCAGGAATCGACGCTGCACAGCCGGAAGCTCGATGTCGGTGCGGTCGCCGCCCTTGAAGCCCGGCAGGCTCACCGGCATCTCTTCGCCCTCCAGGCGTGCCGAGATACCACCGGCGAAAACTACGGTCTCGATGCCCTTCAGGCGGGCAATCAATGCGTCGTAGTTCACGTCATCTTCGCGTCCGATATCCACACGAAGGTTGGCATTCCAGTTCTCGACCTGTGCATAACGGATCTCAATACGGTATTCCTCACCTGCCTTGGCATCAATCAGGGTGCGTGTGTCGGTGGTGCGCCACGTGCGCTGCCGAGCCTTCGACTCGCCGTTCACCAATACCTCGAAGTACGAACAGCCTTCCACGTCAAGCAGTACCTGGCAGGTCTGCTTCGGGCGGAATACGGTCTCATAGAGGCCCGAGAAAGCCGTCAGGTTTACACCGGGAGCGAAGGCATAGTTGCCGTAGGTTGTCACGTTGATCGGACGTATGTGCTGGCGGGTAGCCACGGGTTCTCCCTCGCGGGTGGGGTTGTTCCAGAACGTGCCCCGGAAGCCCGTCTTGCCGTCAATACTGCACTGGTCGTAGAACGAAACCAGTTCCTTCTCGTTCACCAGATCGCAGCCCTTGAAGCTCACGACATTCTTCTTGCCCACCTGCATCTGGATACCTTCCAGCAGGGTAGATGTCTGGTTGGGAGTGCCGTTGTAGTTGCCCCACATCAGCACCTCGTCATCCGAATTGGGGCCGATCACGGCAATCTTCCCGCCTTTCTTCAAAGGAAGCACGTTGCCACGGTTCTGCAGCAGCACAATGGTCTGGCGTGCCATGTCGAGAGCCGTCTGCTGGTGTTTCTTGTTGTTGAGCACCTCGGGGCCCAGCTTCGACCAGGAGACGAGTTCCGGATCGTCCATCTCACCCAGTTCGAAACGTCCCTCCAGCAGGCGCAGGATATGCTTGTTCACATCCTCCTCGGTAATCAGTCCATTGGCCACAGCTTCGGGGATACTGCGATAGACATAGTTGTAGCCGCATTCCACATCTGTTCCGGCCAACGAGCCACGGGCAGCTGCCAAGGTGGCGTTGCTCGAAGTCTTGTGGCTCATCCAAAAGTCCGAAACGGCGCCGCAGTCCGAGACTACCATATACTTGAAGCCCCAATCGTCGCGCAGTATCTTCTGGAGCAGACGCTGGCTGCCGCAGCAGGGTTCATCGTCCCAGCGCTGATAGGCGCACATCACTTCTCGCACATCGCCCTTCTGCACACAAGCCTTGAACGCGGGCATATAGGTTTCCCAGAGGTCGCGCGGAGAGACATTGATGATGTTGTCCACGTGACGCGACCACTCCGGTCCACTATGGATAGCATAATGCTTGGCACAGGCATAGAGCTTGCGGTACTTGGTGTCCGACGGGCCCTGGAGACCCTTCACCACCTGCACACCCATGCGCGAAGTAAGATAAGGATCCTCGCCGTAGGTCTCCTGTCCGCGTCCCCAGCGTGGATCACGGAAGATGTTCACGTTCGGTGTCCACACCGACAGGCTATGGAAACGGGTGTCCTCGTTACCGTCCTTCAGCCACTGGTTGTAGGCGGCACGCCCCTCGTCGCTCACCTCGTCGAAGACGGCATATACCATCTCGTCGTTGAACGAGGCAGCCATGCCAATCGGTTCAGGATAAACAGTCACGTTGCCCATGTTGGCAATGCCATGAAGGGCTTCGCTCCACCAGTTGAACTTCTTGATGCCCAGTCGGGGAATAGCATCCGACACGTCGAGCATCAAGGTGGCCTTCTCCTCAATGGTCAAGCGGCCAAGAAGGTCTTCCGCACGTTCGCGCGGCGACAAATCGGGGTTCTGATACGGCAGCATCTCTTGTGCTGGAGCAGCAGAAGAGAGCATCAGCAGAATTGCAATGTTCGTCAATATCTTTTTCATATTTACATGATTTGGGTAATGTAGTCAAAACTGCGGCAAAGATAAGCCATTTCGGGCAAACGCACAAATAGTTATGTAACAAATCAGCACGGCTTTTGTCTCATGTCCTGATATCCACCTTGATTCGAAGACTCGTCGTAAGATTCTTTCTATATTTTAAGACGCGTCGTGAGATTCTTTCTATAATTTTAAAAGGTGGCAGCTGACCAATTTAGTGAAGTTCTTCGAATCGTAACAAGAAGAGGGTGTGCCAAGAACTGACACACCCTCAAAACATTCATTTAAGAAGGCATAACGGGTAAGATGCCGGAACAGCTTCTTAGCAGAAAGGATTCTCGGTGGGATAGAAGTTGCCCTTCGGGAAGTTGTAGTCAATCTCGTCAACGGGGATGCCCATGTACTTGAGAACCTCCCAGAAGTACTTGCCCTGATGGCCGAACATGACGGCGCAGTGGTGAGGATAGTGCTTCTCGATGAGGACGTGACGATAGAAGCGGCTCATGTTCTTGATGCCGAAGGTGCCGATCGAACCGAACGAACGGGTAGCTACAGGGAGGATCTCACCCTGTGCAACGTAGGCACGGAGACGAGTGTCGGCGGTGGACTGCAGACGATAAACCGTAGCCAGACCTGGCTTCAGATCGCCTTCGAGCGTACCGTTGGTAACCTCAACAGGCAGGGCGCGGGCCATAATGCGCTGGAAGCACATCTGGCAGTTGCAAACCTTGTTCGAAGCGGTGTTGCCGCAGTGGAAGCCCATGAAGATTTCCTTGTCGGTATAGGTGTCGCAGAGGAACTTCTTGCCCTTGATGCTCTCCTCGTACATGTCGTTCGGTACGGTGTTGTTGATGTCGAGCAGGGTAACGGCATCCTGGGTGATGCAGGTTCCGATGAACTCCGACAGAGCGCCGTAGATGTCCACCTCGCAGGCAACGGGGATGCCGCGCGAAGTCAGACGGCTGTTCACGTAGCAAGGAACGAAGCCGAACATGGTCTGGAAAGCGGGCCAGCACTTGTTGGCCATGGCAACGAACTGACGCGAACCCTTGTGAGCCTCAATCCAGTCGGTCAGGGTGAGTTCGTATTGAGCGAGCTTAGGCAGCACATGAGGAATCTTGTTGCCGGTGCCGAGCTCTGCAGCCATATCCTTCACAACGTCGTCGATGCGAGGATCGCCAGCATGCTTCTGGAAAGCCTCGAGCAGGTCGAGCTCAGAGTTCTCCTCGATCTCAACGTCGAGATCATAGAGTGCACGGATAGGAGCGTTGCAAGCCAGGAAGTTGTTGGGACGTGGACCAAAGCTGATGATCTTGAGGTTCTGCAGACCCACGATAGCGCGAGCGATAGGCAGGAACTCATGAATCAGTTCGGCGCAGTGGGCAGCGTCACCCACGGGCTCCTCGGGAATGTAGGCGCGGGTCTTGCGGAGATCCAAAGCCTGGCTGGCATTCAGCATGCCGCAATAGGCATCACCACGTCCGTCAATCAGGTCGTCCTGTGTCTCCTCAGCAGCAGCGCAGAACATCGTCGGGCCCTGGAACCAGTCAGCAATCATGGTCTCGGAGATTTCGGGACCGAAGTTGCCGAGATATACACAGAGGGCGTTGCAGCCAGCCTTCTTCACATCCTCAAGGGCTTGCTGGGCGTGAATCTCGCTTTCAACTATACAGATAGGACACTCGTAGATGTCGGCATTGCCAAACTTCTCTACATACTTGGCGATAACAGCCTTGCGGCGATTAACGGCCAATGACTCGGGGAAACAGTCGCGACTAACAGCGACGATTCCGACTTTGATTACAGGTACATTTTTCATATTACAATAGAAGTGTATAAGGTAATTGTTTATGTTGTCTTTCAGGTGGCAAAGATACGAATAAATTTTGACAAACAAACATTTTTTGCTGAAAATTTTTCGAATAAGGCGCTTTTTAGCATTTTTTTATTATACCCATGGATTTCACATTCCTTTTTTGTCCATTATCGCATCCAAAAGGTCGGGCAGAATTTCCTGATGTCCCTAAAAAAGGGGCCTTTAATTGATACATAAAAAGGAAGAAACAGCCGCAAAGTAACCTAATTCATGTTAAAAATTTGATGTGTTATTGTAATTTTGTGGATGAAAAATGGCGCATTTTTGCATTTTTTTGCAACTTGGAAATAAGAATCGCCGTTTTTTAGGGTAATTTTCTTGGAGATTATGCCGAAAGTGATTATATTTGCCCCGCAATAATAGACCTTTTTAATATGAATAAATCCTACACCTCCTATCTGCGCGATACGTTCAGCCAGCACTGGCAGCTCACCGCGCTCACTGACTATCCGGGCATCCAGCTCAAGTACAGTGAGGTTGCCCAACAGGTTGCATCCCTCCACATCCTGTTCCGCGACCTTGACATCAAACCAGGCGATAAGATTGCCCTATGCGGCAAGAACAGCAGCTATTGGGCCGTTTGCTTCTTTGCCATCACTACCTATGGTGCCATTGCCGTGCCCCTCCTGCACGAATTCACTCCCGACAACATCCAGAAGATTACCACCCACTCCGACAGCCGCCTGCTCTTTGTTTCCGACAAGATTTACAAGGAGCTGCAGCCCGAGCAGATGTCCACCATCCAGGCCATCATCACCATCGACGATCTGAAGGTGGTCTATGGCAAGGTGGTCAACGTGGATATTCTTACGCAGGAATGGCAGGAGCACTGCAAGGAAATCTATACCGACGCATTTACGTGTGAGGCCTTCTGCAGCCAGTTCTACGAATACGAGGCCGATGATATGCTGATACTCAACTACACGAGTGGCACTACCTCCAACCCCAAGGGTGTGATGATACCGACACGCGCCGTTGCCTCCAACATCGAGTTCGCCTTCGAAGTCATCCCGATGGTCAACCCCGGCGACAACATCGTTTCGGTTCTTCCTATGGCTCATGCCTATGGTATGGCCTTCGAGTTCATCTTCATGTTCTCCTGCGGTGCCAACATCCATTACCTGACCAAGCCGCTCTATCCCAACTACATCCTGGCTTCGTTCAAGGAACTGCGCCCCAAACTCATTATCCTGGTTCCACTTATCCTCGAAAAGATTGTGCGCAAGGGCGTATTTCCACAACTTGAAAAGTTCTCCATCAAGACCATGCGTTCCCTGCCATTGCTGCGTAGCATGGTCAACAACAAGCTTCGCGAGAAGCTCATCGAGGCGCTCGGCGGCAACTTCTACGAAGTCATTGCGGGTGGCGCTGCCCTGAGCCGCGACGTCGAGGAATTCCTGCGCGGCATCAAGTTCCCGTTCACCGTAGGCTACGGCATGACCGAATGTGCTCCCATCATCGGCTATGCCGACTGGAAGGTAGCTCGTACCGGTTCGTGCGGCAAGGCTGTTCAACGCATGGAAGTCAAAATCGACAGCGAAGACCCAGAAAAAGTGCCGGGCGAAATCCTCACCCGCGGCGAGAATGTCATGCTGGGCTACTACAAGAAAGAAGAGGAGACTCGCGCCGTAATCGATGCCGACGGATGGCTCCATACGGGAGACATGGGCGTGATTGACCGCGACGGCTTCATCTACATCAAGGGCCGCTGCAAGACCATGTTCCTGGGCCCCAGCGGACAAAACATCTACCCGGAGGACATCGAGTCGCTGATGAACGCCAACCCCTACATCGCCGAAGCTATTGTCGTGCAGCGCGAGGGCAAGCTCGTGGGCCTCATCTACCCCGACTTCCAGAACCGTTCGATCAGCGCCGTCAAGAATGACCCCGCCGCCATCGAGAAGATCATCGACAAGCAGCGCGCCAGCATCAACAAGAACCTGCCGCAATACGAGCAGGTGGCACGCTTCGAAATCGTCGAAAAGGAATTCGAAAAGACTCCCAAGAAGAGCATCAAGCGATTCCTGTATAAGTAGGGTCCTGAGGGGTTCGGGATTCCGAGATAACGGTATTCCGGCATACCGATATTTCGTGATTTCGTGATTTCGGGACTCCGAAATTTCGGCAAGCCGAACCCATAATAGCCCTCCCCTACAAGAACGCCTGCGCCGCCTGATTGGCCTCTCGGATGGTGTTAACCGAGTACCGGAACTGCTCCATCTCGTCATCGGTGAGGTGCAGGTCGATTATTTCGCGCACACCTTCGCCACCGATGATGGCAGGCACACTGGTGAAGACATTGCTGAAGCCATAGTGCCCCTCGAGGTATGTGCAGACGGGAATGACGCGACATTCGTCGTAAAGGATTGCACGAGCTATTGCGATGGCCGACGAGGCTATGCCATAGTTCGTGAATCCTTTCTTGTTGACCACCTTGGGCCCGGCCACCTGCACCTTCTTGAGGATACTTTCGTAGGTATGGTCGGCAAAGCGGTCGGGGTTGTCGGTCTTGATGGTGTCCATCGACTTGCCTCCCACACTGGCAATGCTCCAGGGGATGAACTCCGTGGGGCCATGCTCTCCAATCACGTAGGCATTGATGCTGTGCGGATCGACATTGATGATTTCGCCCAGGATGCACTTGAGGCGTGCGGTGTCGAGCGACGTTCCTGTTCCGATGACGCGGTTGCTGGGCAATCCCGACAGGCGCCAGATGAGCTGGGTGATGGTGTCGAGCGGATTGGTGATGGTGATGATGTAGCCGTTGAAGCCCGAGCGCATGAGGTTCTCGACGGCAGGACGCACCATCTGGCAGGCCACCTCGAGGATGGAACTGCGGATGACGTTGCCTTCGGCATCGCGCTTGAGCAGGTTCTGGGGTGTGCCGAGGCAGATGATGGCAATATTGGCATCGCCGCATTCCTTGTATTCGCCTGCGCGCACCTTCATGTTCCGTCCCATGTATTCGATGCTGTGACGCAGGTCCATCGCTTCGCCAACGGCTTTGGTCATATTGACATCCACGAGGACAAGGTCGTCGCAGATTCCCTGGTTGATAAGTCCGTAGCATACGGCCGATCCTACGGCGCCAATGCCGATGACGGCAATTTTGTGTCTGTGATTGAGTGACATCTGATCAGTTGGTATTATTTGATTTATACGAAGAATCTATTCGCAGGAAATAAATGGTTTCTCGGTGCAAAAATAACAAAAATTTCTGATATAAACAAGCGCCGGCCCACAAGATTCAACAAGATGGGATGTTTTTAGGTCTAAAAGCCAGAATCGCATGTCAATTTGCTACTAATACGTCATGGATACCCTTTCTCCTTTTTCCAAACCGCTCTACGTGATGGCCAAGCCGGCAGGTGCACGCTGCAACCTCCGATGCAGCTATTGCTACTACCTTGAGAAGACAAGGCTCTATCCCGAAACGGCACCACACACGATGAGCGACGAGCTGCTGGAACTGTTCACAAGGCAGTACATCGAAGCACAGACACAACCCGAAATCGTCTTCACATGGCATGGCGGCGAACCCCTGCTGCGTCCCATCGGCTTCTATCGCAAGGCCCTTGCCTATCAGCGCGCCTTTGCCCGTGGTCGAAGCATATCCAACTGCATCCAGACCAATGGCACGCTGCTCGACGACGAATGGTGCCGGTTCTTCCACGACAACGGCTGGCTGGTGGGCATCTCGATCGATGGGCCGCAGGAGTACCACGATTCCTATCGCCGAACAGCCGACAACCGCCCTACGCACAGCCAGGTGATGCGAGGCATCGAACTGCTCCAGAAGCATCAGGTCGAGTGGAATGCGATGGCTGTGGTACATGCCGTCAACGCCGACCATCCGCGCGAATTCTATCAGTTCTTTTGCGAAACAGGCTGCCAATACCTCCAGTTTGCCCCCATCGTCGAGCGGCACGCTGCTCATGCCGACGGACGTCGGCTCGCTTCGTTGACCGATCGGGAAGCGCCCCTGACGGCCTTGTCTGTACGTCCCGACCAGTGGGGCGACTTCCTCATCTCCCTCTTCGACCAATGGGTGCGACGCGATGTGGGGCGTGTCTTTGTCGAACTCTTCGACTGCACGCTTGCCAACTGGTGCGGCGTAGCTCCCGGCATCTGCATCTTCGCTCGCGACTGCGGACATGCCGGCGTGATGGAATACAACGGGGATGTCTATTCGTGCGATCATTTTGTCTTTCCCGAATACAAGCTCGGCAATATCCGCAGCCAGACGCTCACCGAAATGCTCTATGGGCCGAAGCAGCAGCAGTTCAGCGACCTGAAGCACCAATCGCTGCCCCAGCAATGCCTGGCGTGTCGCTACGAGTTTGCCTGTCACGGCGAGTGCCCCAAGAATCGCTTTGTCCCCGACCGCTACGGCAATCCGGGGCTCAATTACCTCTGCGAAGGCTATCATCGCTTCTTCGAGCATGTGGCCCCCTATATGGACTTCATGCGCAACGAAATCATTCACCAGCGACCACCTACCAACGTCATGCGGATGGCAGACGAAATAGCCCGCACAACAAAAGCCCGCAAATCGCAATGATCTGCGGGCTTTGTCTTATCCTTTCAGAGGACTGACGGGGAAGGGAAATCAGAACTTGTATTCCACGAAAGCCTCGATGGCCTCATAGCTGGCCAGGCCAAGGGCATCATACCGGTTGGCGGTACTGCGGTTGCGGTCTTCGGCGCGCTGCCAGAACAGACGTTCGTCGCCACCCAGGAACGGAGCAAACTCCATCTGCGACTGATGCTTCAGGATCGAGTTGCGCTTCTCGCGCAGTTCCTCGGGGCTCATCGGCACAGCCATCTCGATGTCCTCGATCTCCCATTCGGCCCATGCGCCGCGATACATCCAGATGCGGCAGTCCTTGAGCCACTCGGCATCGGCCTGACGCTCCAGGTCGATGGCAGCCAGCACAGCATCGGTGCAGATGCGATGGGTGCCATGCGGGTCGGCAAGGTCGGCAGCGATGAAGATCTGATGGGGCTGGATCTCATGCAGCACGTCGAGAATCTTCTGGACGTCAGCCATCGTGAGTGCCTTCTTGATGATGCGGCCCGTCTCGTAGAAGGGCAGGTCGAGGAAATGCATCTTCTGCTTCGGCACGCCATTGTATTCGCAGGCGATACGTGCCTCGCCACGGCGGATGAGGCCCTTCAGCACCAGCACGTCCTTGTTGTCGGGCTCGTCGTCCTTCTTGTTCTTCAGGAACTGCTTCACCTCCTTGTACTTGGCGCGCACCACTTCGTCCTTGCTGTCGGCGAAGAGCTGGTTGAAGCCGTTGACGAAGTGCATGAAGCGACGCACCTCCTCATCGCCCACGGCAATGTTGCCCGAGGTCTCGTAGCAGATGTGTACGTCATGTCCCTGCTGCACCAGACGGCGCACCGTACCGCCCATCGAGATCACATCATCGTCGGGATGGGGTGCAAACACGGCCACGCGTTTCGGATAGGGTGTGGCACGCTCGGGGCGCTGCGTGTCGTCGGCATTCGGCTTGCCGCCGGGCCATCCGGTGATGGTGTGCTGCAGTTCGTTGAAGATAAAGAGGTTTGCCATTTCGGCCTTGCCGAACTTCTCAAGGAGTTCCCTCAGATTATTCTTTTCGTAGTCGAGAGCGGTGAGCTTGAGCACGGGCTTCCCCACACGCTCGCTGAGCCAGATGATGGCTCGCTTGATCATCCGGTTGGTCCATTTGGTCTTTTTGTTGAATGCCCACGGGTAGCGTGCTTCATCCTCCTCTTCGGGAGTAACAAGTTTGTTGGTCAGATGCAGATTCAATTTCATAGTCTTATAATAAATAGGTAATTTTCCTCGCTAAAGCAACCTCGAAAAACACGGAGATGACAAAAACATTTTTCGATAGTCGGAATGTGCGCTGCAAAGATAGTAAAAATTACAAAAAGTAATCAAATCATTCTCGTTTTTTTGTGTTCAAACGGCAAAAAATACCATTTCCGCTATCTGCAACTAACATAGAATCGAGGCAAATTGTGAAAAAAAAGGTTCCAAATGTTACAAATTGCACGTTTTATTGAAGAATTATGGGATGCACAGTTGCAAAATTCGTTCGAAATAGCTATCTTTGCCCCTGTTGAATATATTACCTGTTGAATACATAATTCTATCCACATGAAAAGAACAGTTTTTCTCAGCGCTTGCCTTCTGGCAGCCACAAGTCTCTGGGCACAACGCCCCATGACGCCCCCTTCGGGTGGCAAGGCCATCAGTGATCACTTGATCGGAATCTTCTTCGAGGACATCAGCAA
>JAEEUA010000311.1 GCA_016286775.1 Bacteroidales bacterium | reverse complement strand
CGATGCTCAGCGTGAGCGACCCCAACTGTCGTCGTGCCCTCGAGACGTTGCCCCTGCTGCGTGGCTGCCAGGTGCATGCTACCGTGCTGCTCAGCGAAGTCGATCGTACCATCTTCAAGAAGCTCGGTATCGACGTCACCTGCGATCCGGTGGCGAAGTAATACGATGAGGCTTTTTCTTAACACGAATTATCATGAATTTAACATGAATTATTAGTTATCAAAGTAGGTCAATAGACACACATACTGAAAAATTAATGATAATTCGCGATAATTCGTGTTAATAATGAAATATGAAGTGAAAAACTATTCCGGCTACGTGTTCGCAGCGCTCGCGGCAGCGTCCTACGGCACCAATCCCATTTTTGCCAAGCCGCTGTATGCCGACGGGATGAATCCCGACTCGGTGCTCCTGTTTCGCTATGCTTTCGGCATCGCGTTGCTTGGCCTGCTGATGATCTGGAACGGATGGCGGCGTCACAACCTGAAGACGGCCTTCCGCGTCAATCGTCATTCCTTGCCGCAACTTGTCATCCTCGGCATCCTTATGGCGCTGTCGTCGCTCACGCTTTTTCTGAGTTACAACTACATGCCCGTCGGCATCGCCTCCACGCTGCTCTTCACCTATCCCATCCTGGTTGCCGTCATCATGACGCTCATCTACCACGAACGGATGTCGTGGCTTGTGGTGGTTTGTCTCCTGCTTGCGTGTACGGGCATAGGGCTGCTGTGTGAGCAGGGGGAGACCCCTCTTAACCCCTCAAACCCCTCAAACCCCTTCCTGATTGGTGCCTTGCTGGTTTTTCTATCCTCGCTGTCCTATGCCATCTATCTGGTGGGGCTTAACAAGACGCGTGTGCGCACCATTGCATCGATGCCAGCTACGTTCTATGTGCTTTGTTTCGGATTGTTGCTCTTCGTTTGGCGTGTGGGCATGAACAGCCCCTTCACGTTGCCCGAACAGGGGTTGATGTGGCTCAATCTGGTTGCCCTTGGCCTGTTGCCCACGGTGGTGAGCCTGATATTCACCGCTATGGCCATCCAGCGCATCGGCAGCACGCAGACAGCCCTCTTTGGAGCCCTCGAACCCGTCACTGCCGTGGTGCTTGGCATCATCTTCTTGGGCGAAAGCCTCAATCTGCGCGAACTCGTTGGCATGGCGCTAATCTTCGTTTCGGTAACCCTTGTGGTCAATCGAAGGAAGTAGGTGTGCTTATCGAACGACTCGGATTTGTCCTTTCGCGATGTAGAAGCCTCGCAAAGGAGAAGTGATGCGACGTCCCATCAGGTCGTGCATCCCATCGGGCATGCGCTCCTGCTGCAACGTGTCAGGAGCAACCTCCTCGATGCCGCTCTCGGTCGCTGCAGGCGTGGTTACCGTCTGCTCGGTCGAAGGCTGCGAATTGCGCAGAGGTTCGTCATCGAGGGCTGTGATCCAGTAGTGATAGGTGCGCTGAGGAACGAGGCCCGTCACGGTGTAGCGCAGCTCAAGGGATGAAGCCGCCGCATCGTCGGGCGTGGGGGCGATGCTGTCGATGCTCCAGGCGGCGGGGCCCAGTTCGAGCATCGTGAGGCTGTCGTGCAACCCCATGGCAACGCGCAGCTCGTCGAGATAAAGGCGCTCCTTGTTCGTCTCAATGCGGAAAGCGACAGCTTCGGCCGCGTCGTCGAAGTGCAGCGTATGCGTCAGGAGGGTGCGGTCGGCCTTGAGTGTGGTGTCAGCGAGGGCATTGAGGTCGGCGTCGAGCATCGTGACGGTGTAGTTCACCGACTTGCCGGGGTAGGCCGAAGCCGTATATTGCAGCGTGATCTGCCTCGTTTCGTCCTGCAAGGGCCGCGTCGCGAGGAGGGGCGTCCGTAGTGTTCCGTCCTGTCCATACGCACCGATGCGAAGGTAGCCGCCAGCCTCGTACAGGCCTGCGCCGCTCCACCCCGAAGTCTGCATGTAGTCGTCGATTTCGGTCGATATGTCCGTGCTGCCGGCCGTGGGGTAGTTGCCCGATTCGCAACGTGCAAAATCCTCGGTCAGCAGCAGGGGATTGAGCGAGTCGGGCAGTTCTTCGAGCAGGTCGATGCGGTAGGCTATGGCTTCTTCGACAGGCAGCCAGACGGCGGTGAACGACGTGTCGGTGAGTTCGATGGCGTCCAGTGCCACGGGGCGCTCGAGGCGGTCGCGCATGAAGCGCAGCGAGATGTTGCCGTCGGCCTCCTGCCGGATCCGATCCACGCCGCGTTCCGTTGGCGTCTTGTCCCAGGCCAGGCTGTTGGGCTTCGAGTAGTCGGTGAAACGGTTGTTTGTCTCGGTCGGGTAGAGGTCGGTTTCGGGACGCGAACCCTGCGAACCGTCGGCCTCCTTCAGATCGACGCGCGGATGCATGCCCGCGTTGACCGTATTGTTGCGCCAGGCGCTCACCTCGTAGTCGATGTGGGTGATCATCAGGCCTCGGGCGGGGTGATGGGCGTCCCAGCCCTGTTGCTGATGATTCTCGAGGATAAAGTATTCGCCGTTGCCTTCCGTACGGGTTCGGATGCGGTAGGCGGAGCGGCTCTCGTTGATTTCCGGAACGACCAGGCTGTCGGCAGGTGCGTCGAGGTCGGTCAGGTCGATCCATCCCAGGCTATATCGTTCCAGGGCGGTGTAGGAGGGCGGTGTGCGCGAATGGTTGTTGTAGCTCCCTATGTCCATGATGTCCCACTCGCCCAGTTGCACCCTTCCCGAACCCGCGGTGTCGTAGAG
>JAEEUA010000083.1 GCA_016286775.1 Bacteroidales bacterium | reverse complement strand
CGAATGAGCCGGGAAAATGCGTAACTTTGCACTGTCGAAAAGGAAATTGCGCGCACCTTTGAGACCTCTACTTTTGTGATCTTCTATCTTATCAATCAACTTTATTGTCCCAAGAAACTATGTTATTACCCCAAGAAACCATGTTCAACGAATCCTCTACCAACCTGCAATCTGACGGCCGACCTGTATCTTCCTCGGTTGGAGATAACACCCTATCGGCCGACAATGTGAAATCCGATCCACACCCCTCCGCATCACCTTGTCTCGTGAAATGTCTGCTTCAGCGCCTTTGTTCCCTCTTCAGGCCGTCGAAGTGCACCCACCCCTCGAACACGCATCCCACGGCCGAGAAACAGCCCGCCTCCGAACCCGCAGGCATGACACAGGCCGACAAAGTGCCCGCCCACAGCACAACCGCCCAATCTGACGGCCCCAAGAATGAACGAGCAAAAGCGGGTTCTGCATCGTCTCGGCCGAGATATTACAAGCCCATAGTCGCGGATGCATCCTCCGGGCCGACAAGATGCAAGCCCCCAGCGCAGAGAGCATCCTCAGGGCCGAGAGAGTACCATTCACAAAAAAAGCAAGCCGACACTTGCGGGTCGGCTTGCAAAAAGATTCAGCGTGTATCGCTACGGGCTTACTTGATCAGCACCTTCAGGCCATTGATGATGTTCAGACCCTTGACAGGAGCGGCAATGCGCTGGCCGGAGATGTTGTAGATGGCCTTGCCGACGGTCTGACCGGAGGTGATGTTGTCGATACCGGTGTAGAATGGCGTCTCGATCCAGCTGATGGCAGACTTGCGAACTTCGCCGCCACCGTAGTAGATGCTCTGAACACCTACCTGAGCCCAGCCTTCGAAGACAGCAGCATCGTCGTAGAAGTAAATGCTGTGAGCGTTGTCCCATGAGCTGTAGTACTGGCTCCAGGGCAGTTCGGTGGTATCACCATCGAAGCCCCAGTACATGTCGGGTGAGAAGACGTAAGGCTCAACGCCATTGCCGCTCTGGATCCAGATGGTGTAGAAGAGCTTCTGCGGATTGAGCATCTCGCCCTCGGTGCCTTCCTGCGGGATGAAGAAGGTGATGTAGTGCGACCATTCGTCGAAGGTGAGCGACTTCATCGTCGGGTCGGCTGGTGTAGCAGCAACCTCGTTGAACTTCGTGAGGGTTGCACCGGTGAAGGTCTGCTGAGCACTGAGCTCGGTGAGCGAAGTGTTGATGACGAGCGTCTGGTCGGTGGTGAACTGACCCTTCTCGGCATCGTAGTCGAACACAGCATCAACCATGTTGCCCTGGGCATCGACAGCCGTGAAGTAGCAGTCGATTGTGGACATCCAGAAGCTGACATTGCCCATGAACTGGTTGGCGGGGATGACGTACTGTCCGGCCTCGTTCTTGGTGGCCTTTACCCACAGTTCGGCAGTGCTGGAGTTGTAGTCGGCAGCCAGGCCCTGGATATAGAAATCGTCGCCATCGAAGCCTGCCTTCACCCAAAGCGTGAGGTCGGCGGGATCGTAATAGGGCTTCTCGGAGCGAGCCTGGAAGATGTAGGTGTCGGTGACAAGGCCCTCGGGAGCCTCGACTGCTGTGGGCACATAGTCGGCGGGATAAACCTCGATGCTGTTGATCTGGGTATTGCCGGCGATGGTGACTACCACTGTCTTAGCCTCACCGGTCCAAACCTCGCCTTCGAAGGCACCCGAATCGGCACTGTTGTCGGCATTCCACTTGCCTGTGTTGAACACGATCTTGGAGATGACCTTTCCGACCGGAGCCTCGAAGGTGAGCGTGCCGCTATAGACGCGCAGCTGCGGGCCGTTCTTGGTGCTCCAGAAGCGGTTGGGCGTAGTGGCCTCCTCGGTCTTTGGCGAAATGGTGAGGGTGACCTTGTTTTCGGTAATCACACGGTCCTCGTTGATATCGCCCGAGTTGTCGTCGCTGGTCGAGCAAGGCTCGTCGGTCATGGCGTTGAAGTCGAAAGTGGCCTTCTCGTAGGGCTTGACGTCGAACCAGAAGATCTCGGACTTGTTCTCCTCGCCGCCTCCCAGGTAGATGACCTGCATACCGATCTTGTTCCAGGTGCCATAGTCAGCCTGCTTGAGGTACATGTAGTTGTAGGTGATTTCTTCGCCACAGGTGAAGCCGTAGGGGAAGACGGTCATGGCTTCGGTGAGGCCGGGATAGTCGGCAGGTTCGAAGGTGACATCGGAAATCTCCTGCTCGACGTCCTTGAAGAACTGGAAGAAGAGCTTGGACGAAGCCATGGCATTGCCCTCGGTGTCAGCAGTGGGCACGGTGAACATCAGGATAGGAGCGGTGGTGCCGTCGTAGATCTGGCTGATGTTGGGCGTAGCAGGTGTAGCTGCCTTCTCGATGACCTTGGTAATGACAGGATCGTTATAGACGTCGCCCTTGTACTCGTGAACAGCCTCACGCACGTAGATTTCGCCCTCGGCACTCATCTTGCCGGCTTCGGCATCGTAGGTGAAGACCACATCGTCGGGACGGAGGTAGAACTCGTAGTGGGTATAGTAGTCGGCATCGTAGGGGCCGAAGTACTGGCCACCGGGGAAGGTGATCTTGTCGCCTTCGAGCGTACCCTTGAGCCAGGTCTCGGGCAGGTAGTGGCAGAAGCCCTGCATGTAGCAGTCGTTGCCGTCGAAGCCGATGTTCACGTAGCCCGAAACGGGTTCGCCGAAGTTGTTCATGGCGCTGATGGCCCATTCGTCGGTCTCCAAGCCTTCGGGAGCCACCACAGGCTGCGGGCCGGAGGAACCTTCCTTGCTGAAGACGGGCATTACCCAGTAGCAATAGGGAGAGATAGAGTCGGGCTTGCTGTTCTCGAGGATGTAGGCGGTGACAGCCTTAAGGACACATTCGGTGGCATCGTAGTTGAACACGATGTCGGCTAACGTCTCGGTGTCGTTGGAGCCGCAGATGTATTCGGCGCCATACTCGTCCTCACCCACAAACTGACCGCTGGCAAAGGTGGCGACACCTTCGCTGAGGGTACCCTTCACCCAACCTTCGGGGAACCAATGGGCCAGACCCTGGAGATAGATGTCGGAGCCGTCGATGGCCATCTGGACGTCGGGCCTGTATTCCACTGGACCGGCAGGCGTGTTGACATAGAGGACGCCATCGGTGGTGTGCAAGGTCTCCACGGTGGCAGAGGCGGGCGGTGTCACCAGTTCGTTGGCAGCAGCAGCCCTACGAGCCTTGGGGGCAGCTGCCTGAGCCGTGCGGTCGATGCACTTGAAGGCCGGGGCCTGCTGTGCGAATGCGGTTCCACCGAAAAGCGCAACCAGCATGGCAAGAGTAGTAAATCTTTTCATACGCATAGTTTTTTGTTAGTACATTGATTGAAAAAAACAAGGTTATATGCGGCAAATGTAGGGAGTTTTGGCGAAAACTCCAAACATTCGTCCCAAAAAATGAATATACGAGGGTGAAAAAGGTTTTTTTTGCGTTTTGATTGCGGTTTCGGCGACATTTGAGCGGCCAAGGATGGCTGCAACCAAACACGAGGGGACGGGAAGAAGGGGCGATTTAAACCTTTGGATAGGCGGGGCGTCATAGAGACAAAACCAAGAGATTGGTTGCTGAGAGTTGAAAATTAGTAATAATCCTATAATACATGTCAGAACTATGAAGAAGTTACTTGTTACCATGGCAGTAGCCATCACAGGTGTGGTTCAGGCCTTCGCTCTGACCCCGACTGCAATCCGCGAGAATGCACGTTTCCTGACCGATCGAATGGCCTACGAGCTGAACCTTACCCCGCAACAGTATGAGGACTGCTACGAGATCAACTACGATTTCATCGCATCGATCAACCCGTTCATGGACGAAGTGGTCTATGGTTATCCCGAGTATATCGACCGTTACTACAACTACCTGGATTACCGCAACGACGACCTGCGCTATATCATGACCGAGGCACAGTACCTGGCTTTTGCAGCACTGGACTACTTCTTCCGTCCTATCTACACCCACGCCGGCAACTGGCTGTTCCGCGTCTATCAGTACTACTCCAACACGCGGTTCTTCTACTACGATCCTCCGTTGATCTATCACACCTACTTCGGAGGACACGGTCGCCACTACTTCCCCCACGGATACTATGGAGGCGGTCGCTACAGCCACCACGTGTATGCTCGTCCCCGTCCGGTTCATCGCAGGGGTGGACGCCACGACTTCGGGCCTCATGCCTCCTATCGTCCGCGTCACTACTCTCCCCATCACGTTCCCGCTGGTCCCCGGCACGAACGTACGAGCCCCGGCCGCAACGACCATCATCGCGGCAACGACCATGGCATCAACAATCGCGGCAATGACCACCACGGCAATGCCGGTCGCGGAAACGATCATGGCAACGCCGGTCGTGGAAACGATCGCGGAAACGGTGGACGTGGCAACGACCGCGGCAACAATGGACGTGGCAACGACCATGGCAACGGCAGCCACGACGGCATGGGCCAGGGTGGCAATGGAAGCCATGGCAGCCATGGAGGAGCAAGCCAGGGCGGTGGCAATGGTCGCTCGAACGGTGGAGGCGTGAATCGTGCCAGCCGCACTTCCCGCACTTCCCGCACTTCCCGTGTCCAGCCAAGCAACGAAAGTCGCCAGATGCGCCAGCAGTCGAGCGGCAGAACCGAACGCGTGCAGGGCAACGTTCAGCGTGGCGCAAGCAATGCTACCCGTGCCGGAAGCGCATCGCACATCAGCGGTGGTTCGCATCGCAGCAGCGGCTCTTCCCATGGTGGAGGAGGTTCGCACAGCGGTGGTTCACGCGGAGGCAGCTCGCATGGAGGTGGTTCGCACAGTGGAGGCCATCGTCGCTGATTAACAACAAAGAAAGAAATGGAAATCGGAAAGAAATTCGTAAGCACGATGGTTGTCGAGGAACGACACCTGGCATGCCAAGTGGGTAGCGGGGACCTGCGGGTCCTCGCTACTACCGTGATGTTGGCCCTGATGGAGAATGCTGCCATGCTATGCGTGGCCGACCAGCTGGATGCCGAAAGCACGACCGTGGGCGGACACATTGCGGCTTCGCACCTGAAGCCTACGGGCATCGGACACACCGTAACAGCTACGGCCGAACTGACTGCCGCAGAGGGAAGGAAACTGACGTTCAAAGTCTCGGCTTCGGACGAAGAGGGACTGATCGGCGAAGGCGAACACCTGCGTTTCGTGGTCGGACGCGAGCGGTTCATGAGCAAGGTGAAATGATAGGTGTTAACTCCCCTAAAAATAGAGGAATGAATATGCGAAAACTGATACTTTTGACCCTGATGCTGCTGAACGGCATCGGCGTGCAGGCCAAGACCATCAAGGTGCTGGCCATCGGCAACAGCTTCTCGGAAGATGCTGTGGAGAACTACCTGTACGAACTGGCCGCAGCCCAGGGCGACTCGCTGGTCATCGGCAACGCCTTCATCGGCGGATGCAGCATCGACCGCCACCTGGACAACCTGAAGACGGGCAAGGCCGACTATGCCTACCGCAAGATTGTGGGCGGCAAGAAGACCGATACAATGGATTCGCGCCTCGACTCGATCATCGTGAACGAGCCCTGGGACATCATCACCCTCCAGCAGTCCAGTCCCCTGTCGGGGAAACCGGCTTCGTACCAGAACCTGGGTGAACTGAAGCAGATGGTGCTGAAGCTGGCCACCAACCCGAAAGTAGAGATCGTGTGGCACCTGACCTGGGCCTATCCCCAGAAGACGCGCAGCAGCGTCATCAGGAGCTTCGACAACAACCAGCAGACGATGTACAAGGCCATCGTGAACACGGCCCTCGAGGTGCTCCCCACCGTCGGCATCGAACGCTTCATCCCCACGGGCATCACCATCCAGCTGGCACGCGAGGAACTGGGCGACTGCCTGAACCGCGACGACATCCACCTGTCGCTGTCGCTGGGACGCTTTGCCGCAGCCTGCACCTGGTGCGAGTTCCTCACCGGCAAGTCGATTATCTACAACACCTACTGGCCGAACGACGTGAGCAACTACGATGTAAGGATGATCCACAAGGCTGCCCACGAGGCAATCAAGCTGATCGACGACTTCCCGTATTAGCCCGACAACATTGTCTGTAATTCCTTGGCTTCAGGGCGCATCCGGATGACAATATTGTCGGCAGATGCGCCCTTTGCGAAAAAGGACGTATCTTTGCAGCAACAAAAAGGACATAATGTTGTTTAGTTTACAAAATAGAATTTTTGGATTGTGTTTGTGTGCATTTGATTGCCGTTAAGTTACAAAATGCTTATTAATTTGGTACGGGAGGTTTCGCTGTGAGGCGAGACCTTCTTGGTTTACTGCTCTTTTTTGGGCATCTCCTAAAAATTTTGCTCGAAAAATTTGGAATATTGCAACAAACCGCTTATCTTTGCAGCGTGATCTAACTACCATTATTAACTTAACAAGTCCTGTATTATGAAACACTTTCTGATTAGCCTGTTCAGTCTGTTGCTTATCTGCCAGGGGACTGAGGCTCTCGGTCAGATGAAGAAAGCCACCATGCCCAAGGGTAACCTCATGAGCCTGGAATGTTCGTCCATTGGCGATGTGCCCGATCCCTTCTACTACTTTAAATTAACAAATGAGAACGACGTCATCAACGCCGTCTATTGGAGCACACAGGTGCAGAAATATGCCAAGGTGACCATGGACGTGATGGTAATGGTCAAGATGCGCAACATCATCACCCGCAAGAGGATGTTCGAATATGCCAAGGAATATCACAACGAGGGCGGGCGCAGCACGTTGACCTGGCACCTGATAGCCTTCTTCTCGAAAGGCGGGCACTTCGAAAGCACGGGCTACAACTACATACCCGACGAAGATGCCGTCGAGGAACTGAAGAACATCTTCAAGCAGCAGCTCAACGAGCCTTCGACGCTGTTCGTCGGCTTTGTCAACCAGGAAGGCGAACTGCTCGAGGACGAGGAGATCGAGGAATACCAGAACGATCCGGCCCTTCGTCCCAAGGCTGCTGACAAGCCTGCCCTGCCTCTGCTGGAGGAGGAAGAGGAAGAAGAGGAACTGTAATGCTGCAACCCTATCTGAAGCCAGGACGCAGGGAAGCGGGGTGCGACGAGGCGGGACGCGGCTGTCTGGCCGGACCCGTCTATGCTGCTGCCGTGATACTGCCGCCCGACATCGCCGAACGCATTGCCAGCGGACAGAGCGGGCTGGCTGCCCTGAACGACTCGAAACAACTGAGCGAGAAACAACGCTATGCGCTCAGGCCGATCATCCAACGGGAGGCATTGGCCTGGGCCGTTGGTGTGTGTGACAACCACGAGATCGACCGGATGAACATCCTGCGTGCCAGCATCGAGGCCATGCACCGTGCCATCCGCGGACTGGGTATGCAAGAGGCCGACGGCAGGGAGTGTGTGCTGCGGGGTGGCGAGGTGGTGAGGCCCGAGTTCCTGCTCATCGACGGCAACCGCTTCTCCCCCTTTGCCGACATCCCGCACCAGACCATCGTGAAGGGCGACGGCAAGATGATGTCGATTGCTGCCGCCTCGATATTGGCCAAGACCTATCGTGACGACGTGATGAACACCCTGCACGAGGAGTTCCCCGATTATGCCTGGAACGTCAACAAGGGATATCCCACCCAGGCACATCGCCAGGCAATTGCACTTCATGGCGTCACACCCTACCACCGGATGAGCTACCGACTTTTGCCGGAACCAAAACAGCTGGAGATTGATTTCTGAGGGTTAAGAGGGGTTTGAGAGGTTCGAGAGGTTTGAGAGGTTCGAGGGGTTTGAGAGGTTAAGAGAGGTTCGATTAACAATTAACAATTAACAATTAATAATTAACAATTGTCGGCTCGAACAGAATTTTTCCAGGCGAAGGTATCGTCCGCTAACTCCCGATAACTCCTGTTAACTCCCGATAACTCCTGCTAACTCCCGATAACTCCCGATAACTCCTGCTAACTCCCGATAACTCCTGTTAAATACATAATATATATGAAACGCTATTCACTATTCATCTGCAGCCTGCTGCTGGGCATCGGGTTGCAGGCACAAACGTCCGTATGGAACGGCGAGGCTGCCATCAACTGGAACAATGGTACTTCACTCACCATCGGGGCAGAGGGTTTCGGCACGGCTGAAGTTGCCGACAGAATGGAACTGACTCTCAAGCCCAATGGCTTCGTAGCCTGGGCACAAGTGGCCCTGCGCGACGGCAGCTGGCAGGAGATACCGGGTGCAAGTTCGATTGCGCTCGGCAACGATGCAGCCCTCTATTACACCGACACAATTACGGTCAGCTACACCTTCACCAAGGATTTCCTTTCCACGGTCCAGCAGCTTGGCGTGGTTGTCACGGGAGCCGACTTTACGCTCTACGACGTGTCGATTGCCAAGGGCCCCGGCAGTTCGGGCTATGAGAACGCCATCTGGATAGGCGAAACCGATGCCACAGCGGGTTGGGTGGCCCTGCAGCTGCCTGCCAGCTGCTTCAAGGAGACGAAGGTTGGCGAACTGCTGCGTCTCTACTACACCGACCTGCAGCCAGGATCCATGCACACCATCGTCAACGGAAGCTGGACAGCTATCCCGGGCTACGAGTACTATTCAATGAGCGGCGACTACTATGAATACACCATCGACGAGACGCTGCTTTCGACCATGAAGTCGGGCGGCATCATCATCAATGGCACCGGCTACAAGCTCACGCACGTCGATGTGCTGAATCCCGAGACGCTGACCACCCTCACGGCGTCGGTGCCCGTGACCAACGGCTGGCTCTTCGAAGGAACCAACCCTTCGGTAACTGTCAACGTCACCAATCCCTACGACCACGAAGTCGAGGCCACGGTGAAACTTACCGTGAGAACCGACAAGATGAAGGCCTACAAGACTCTCAGCAAGACCGAGACAGTGAATGCCGGCGCATCGGCAGGCATCACCCTGGACTTCGAGGCCGAACCCGGCTTCTACAACATTACACCTACCCTCAACGGCGATGCCGTCTATACATCGCAGCCCTTCAGCTCCGGCCAGAAGTCGGCTTCGTTCAACATCGGAGTAGATCCCGAACGAATCGTCTCGGAACCCGACAAGCAGAGCGACTTCGAGCAGTTCTGGAACGATACGAAGGCAGAACTGGCTGCAATAGAACCCCACTACAAGCTCACCGAGATTGCTGCGAAGAGCACCGACCGGCGCAAGGTCTATCTGCTGGAATACTATTCGCTGAAGGACATGGGCGACACGGCAGCTGTGGCACGCGGCTATTATGCCGAACCGACCGGCGAAGGCACCTATCCCTGTGTCATCCATTTCCAGGGCTATGATGGAGGAACGGGCGATGCCTGGTGTCCGGGCGGCAATGACAATCCGGCATATGCCGACCTTGTGCTCTCGACACGCGGACAAGTGATCAACAACCGTCCACCCTACACCAACTATTATGGCGACTGGTTCGTCTATGGGTTCGATTCGAAGGAGAACTATTATTATCGGGGCGCATTCATGGATGCCGTGCGTGCCATCGATTTTGTGGCAGGACGCGAGAAGGTGGATTCGAACAACATCTTTGCCGAAGGAGCCAGCCAAGGCGGCGCACTGACGCTTGCTGCAGCAGCCCTCGCCAATACCCGCCTCAATGCCATCGCTCCCGCCATACCGTTCCTGGGTGACTTCCCCGACTATTTCGAACTGGCTTCATGGCCCTCCTACCCCGCCAACCAGGCACGCCAGCAGCTGGGCATGACCGAGGAACAGATGTACACGATGCTCTCCTACTTCGACACCAAGAACCTGGCAACGCTGATCGATTGTCCCGTCTATCAGACGGTCGGGCTGCAGGACGATGTCTGTCCGCCCCACACCAACATGGCACCCTACAACAACCTGCCGGCATCGGTCGAGAAGAAGATCATCTACAATGCCCTGCTGGGCCACACGACACCGGGCACCTGGTGGGATTCCTTCTATCGCTTCTTCAAGGAGCACGAAGTGGCCCCCGGCAACATCGAACGTGTAAATGCAGATGATGCCAATGCCGAACACAATTTTGACCTATTGGGACGAAGTGTCGATGCAAAGGCCAAGGGCCTGCAGATCTGCAACGGACGCCTCATCCTGAACCGATAAGGACAACAAATGGCTCGCGACATGCTGTCGCGAGCCATACTATTTGTAACAGGAGTCAATAATGTAACATCATTTGTTACAAGACCCATTTTTGTAACAAGACGCAATAAAGGGAAAGAATCGGGTTATTCCTTCGTCTCGGTCTTCTGCTGGGTATCCTTCTTGGCATCGTCGTCCTCGGGCATACCATCCTTCATGCCTTCCTTGAAACTCTTGACGCCAGAGCCGAGACCTCGCATCAGTTCGGGTATCTTCTTGCCCCCGAAGAGGACGAGAACTACGATGGCAATGATGAGGATTTCCTGCATACCGATGATGCCGAGGAGGGGGACTTGAAGTAACATAATAATAAAGAGGTAAAAGGGTTATTAAAGAGAACCAAAAAGGGAGTAAAAGGAAAGAGCACTTTTCGAAAAGCACAGCCAATTACAATTTGCAATTGCCAAATATCCCCGTTTTCGATGCAAAAATACGGAAAAAAACAATAGGTTGTTCATTTTGTGACAAGAAATTTGTAAATTTGCGCCGTTTTAGACTGAATTTGAAAGATTAAATGACAAATAATACGCTATACCAGAGCGTTACTCTTGCCAATGGGCTCCGCATCGTGCATCGCCCGATCGAGACGCCTGTGATGTACTGCGGCTTTATGGTGGATTGCGGCACGCGCGACGAAGCCGGGCCTGAGGACTATGGCATGGCGCATTTCGTGGAGCATGTGCTCTTCAAGGGCACGACGACGCGCGACTCCTGGCACATTAACAACCGCATGGAGAGCGTGGGTGGCGAACTAAATGCCTTCACGACCAAGGAGGAGACCACGTTCTATGCCATCGGCCTGAACAAGGACTTCGCCCGCGCCTGCAACCTGCTGTGCGACCTGATCTGCAACCCTACCGTGCCCCAGCATGAACTGGAGATGGAGCGCGAAGTGGTGATCGACGAGATCATGTCGTATCGTGACACGCCTTCGGACCTTATCTTCGACGAATTTGAGAACCGCCTGTTCACATCGGCGTCTCCTCAGACCTCGTGGTGCGCCCTGGGACACAACATCCTGGGCAACGAGGACACGGTGCGCACCTTCGACCACGAGAAATGCCTTCGCTTCATCGACGAGAACTACACACCCGACCGCATGGTCTTCTTCCACCAGGGTACCACGCCCTTCGACAAGGTGGTCAAGACCATCGAAAAGAACTTCCTTTGCACCCGTGTGCCCCAGAAGCCTCGAAAGGGAGCCATGGACGTCGATCGTGTCAAAGGGTACCGCGCCACACTCAGCGAAGGCAGCATCGACAGGCAGCAGCCCATCGTCATTCATCAGGACACCCACCAGAGCCACGTCCTGCTGGGTGCCCCCTCCTATCCCATCGGACACGAATATGCAGCTGCCCTCGCCCTGCTCTGCAACATCCTGGGCGGTCCCGGCATGAACAGCCGCCTGGGGCTGGAGCTGCGCGAACACCGAGGACTGGTCTATACCGTCGAGAGCAACATCACCAACTACACCGATGCGGGCTACCTGGGCATCTATTTCGGCTGCGACCATCAGGATGTGAACCGATGCCTCCGGCTCTGCCACCGGCAGCTCGAACGGTTCCAGGACGAGCGGCTCACGCCCCGTCAGATCAGCAATGCCCAGAAGCAGTTGAGCGGACAACTCGGCGTGGCCATGGCAAACATGGAGAACAATGCCATCGCCCTGGCCAAGAACCTGCTGAGACTGGGCCGTGTGGAGACTCTCGAACAGACCTGCAGCCGCATCAACAGCGTCACCCCGGAACTCATCCAGACGGTGGCCTGCGAAGTCTTCGACAAGAGTCTTCTGAAGACAGTCATCATCCAATGACCGGGCCGGCATTCCGAGCAAACAACAACACAACATACAACATCAAAAACCTCATGAACAAAACTATCTGCAAACTCTTTTCCAGTGCGATGCTTGTATGCAGCATCGTCCTGCTGGCTGCATGCGGCGGCAACAACGGCCGCTATCGCTACCAGACTGTACCGGGCGACCCGATGAACGTCCAGACCTACCAGTTGAAGAACGGACTGACAGTGGCCATGACGGTCAACAAGGAGCAGCCCCGCATCCAGACCTACATCGCCGTGCGCACCGGTTCGAAGAACGACCCTGCCGAGACCACCGGCCTGGCCCACTACCTGGAACACCTGATGTTCAAGGGTACCACCCGCTTCGGCACTCAGGACTTCGAGGCCGAGAAGCCCTTGCTCGACACCATCACTACGCTGTTCGAACACTATCGCACCCTCACCGACCCTGCTGAACGCAAGGCCGCCTACCAGGTCATCGACTCCATTTCGGGCGTGGCTTCGCAGTATGCCATCCCCAACGAGTACGACAAGATGATGGCCATGATTGGTGCCAACGGCTCGAACGCATTCACTTCGAACGACGTGACCTGCTACACCGAGGACATCCCCTCGAACCAGGTGGAGAACTGGGCCAAGATCCAGTCGGAGCGCTTCAAGAATCCCGTGTTCCGCCTCTTCCACACCGAGTTGGAGGCCGTCTATGAGGAGAAGAACATAAGCATGACTCGCGACATGTCGAAGGAATTCGAAACCCTGTCGGCCCTGCTCTTCCCCACCCATCCCTACGGCACACAGACCACCATCGGCACCCAGGAGCACCTCAAGAACCCTTCGCTCATCAACATCCAGAACTACTTCAACAAATGGTACGTTCCCGGCAACGTCATCATCAGCCTCTCGGGTGACTTCGAGCCCGACGCCATGGTGAAGCTCATCGAGCAGTACTTCGGCGACTGGAATGCCAAGGAAGGCTACACCAATACCCCCGACCAGCTGACCTTTGCCAAGCAGCCCGAAATCACCGCTCCTGTCGGACGGGACGTGCTCGGACAAGAAGCCGAGAACGTGATGCTGGGATGGCGCTTCGAAGGTGCCGCTTCGAACCAGATGGACACATTGAACCTCATCAGCGGCCTCCTGAGCAACGGCACTGCCGGCCTCTTCGACCTCAACCTCAACCAGAAGCAGAAGGTGCTGGCAGCAGGCATTGAGACCGAAGCCATGCGCGACTACACCATCATGCTGGCCTATGGTATGGCTCTGCCCGGTCAGAGCCTCGACGAGGTGCGCCAGCTGATGCTCGACGAAATCGCCAAGATTGCCCAAGGTGACTTCGACGACGAACTCCTCGCCTCGGTGCTCACCGAACAGAAGCTCAACCAGCAGCGCGGCCTCGAGAACAACAACTATCGCGCCATGCAGATGGTCGATGCATTCATCAATGGCGAGGATTGGGCCCATGCCATCGGTACCCTCGACCGCGAAAGCAAGATCACGAAGCAGGACATCATGGCATTTGCCCAGCGCCACCTCACCGCACAGAATTACGTCTATGTGAACAAGCTGCAGGGCACCGACCCCAACATCCAGCACATCGACAAGCCGGAGATCACCCCCGTGCAGTCGAACCGCGATGCCAAGTCCGACTTCCTTGCTGCCATTGCAGCCTCCGAACCTGCTCCCATCGAGCCCGTCTTTGTCGATTATGCCACCGAGGTCGAGACCACACAGACTCCCAATGGCCTGACCCTGCTCAGCAAGAAAAACGAGACCAACCAGCTCTTCGAACTCGACTACGTCTATGAGATGGGCGCCGATGCCGACAAGG
>JAEEUA010000310.1 GCA_016286775.1 Bacteroidales bacterium | reverse complement strand
CCCCAGATGGAACCCTTGCCGCCACTCAAGGAAGTGCCACCAATCACCACAGCCGCGATGGCATCGAGTTCATAACCCGTGCCGGCATTAGGCTGTGCCGAATCGAGACGAGCCGTGACGAGCAGACCTGCCACCGCCGAAAGGATGCCAGCCAATGTGTAAACCAACAGGATGACCTTGCCCGTGCGAATGCCGCTCAACAGACTTGCCTTCTCGTTACCACCAATGGCATAGATATAGCGGCCTGTGCGTGTTTTGGCCATGAAGAACGCAAAGAAGAGGATGATCGCGAATGCTATCCAAACAGGCATCGGCACACCTAAGAACCACCCCGTTCCCATCACTTCGAAACCATGTCCCAATTTCGTGATAGGAAAGCCTCCGGTATAGAGTAAGGTAAGACCTCGGGCTATCGTCATCGTGCCGAGTGTAGCTACGAAAGCAGGCACTTTGAAATGTGTCACCAGGCAGCCATTGAATCCTCCCAACATAGCACCCAACAGAAGAGCGGCAAAGCATCCTCCCCAGAATGTGAAGCCCACGAAGGTATCTATGCCAGTCAGTTCAAGTCCGTCGCGTGTAAGTCCGGCAGCAATGGCACCCGTCAGAGCAAGCACCGAACCCACCGAAAGGTCGATACCTCCCGTCAGGATAACAAGCGTCATACCCACCGAGATGCAGAGGTTGACAGAGGTTTGTCGCAGCACATTGAACAGATTGTCCGAGGTGGCGAAGTTCTCCGATAGGAAAGTCATAGCCAGACACATCAGCAACAGGGCGATGAGCGGCTTGACAACGGGTTGTTTGAGGATAGACATATATTTTGGTTCTGAAAGGTTCGAAGGGTTCTGAAAGGTTCGAAGGGTTCTGAAAGGTTCGAAGGGTTTACTCTCTCGGCAACGCTGCTTTAAGGATGGAGGCTTCGGAGAATTGTTCACGATTGAATTCCGCACCTATTTCTCCTTCGCGCAAGGTGATGATACGATCGGAAACTGCCATGATTTCGGGAAGTTCCGACGAGACGACGATGAGCGCCATCCCCTGCCCTGCCAGTTCGTCCATGAGTTTGTAGATCTCGTTCTTGGCAAGAATGTCGATGCCACGCGTTGGCTCGTCGAGGAAGAGGACCTTAGGTCCTGTCAATAGCCATTTTGCCAGCACAATCTTCTGCTGATTGCCGCCGCTGAGTTGTCCTGCCAGTTGTTCGAGCGAATAGGACTTGATGCCCAGTCGCTTACGGAAGTTTTCGGCTACCTTGTCTTCCTTGCGTTTATCCAATAGCCCGATTGTAAGGCATTCGGCCAAAGATGCCAGTGTAGTGTTTTGACCGACATTCATCCCCAGCACAAGTCCGGCAATCTTTCGGTCTTCGGGAATCAAGGCCATACCACAACGAACAGCATCTTCGGGATGCCGTATCGAAACCTTCGAGCCACACATCCAAACTTCGCCTGTTGTGTCATGCGGAAAGAGGCCGAAAAGGGTTTCGAAGAGCTCGGTACGACCAGCCCCCATTAAGCCATAAATGCCCAGCACCTCTCCTGCTCGAACGTGCAGATTGATGTTGGTCAAAATGTTCTTGTCGGGATGGATGGCATCCTTGAGACTGATATTCCGCGTTTCGAGCACGATGTCTCCATATTTGTGGGGCTGCTTGACGAAGAAGTCCTTCTTGTCTCGTCCAACCATCAAGCTTACAATCTCATCGATTGATGTTTCGGCCATCGGTATCTCTTTGATGAACCTGCCGTCGCGCAAGATGGTGACATAGTCGGCCAACTGCTTGATTTCGTCCATCTTGTGCGAGATATAGACGATACCTACACCTTGGCTCTTCAATTCGCGGATCAGATCAAAAAGCAGGATGGTTTCGCCTTCGGAGAGCGATGAGGTGGGTTCGTCCATAATAAGCACCTTGGCCTTGAGTGACAAAGCCTTGGCAATCTCCACGATTTGCTGTTGGCCCACTCGAAGGTCAATCATCGGCGTATGTGTATCGACTTCACAATGCAGGCGTTGGAGCAGTTCTTTCGCCTCACGATGCATCCTGCGTTTATCGATAAGCCCAAAGACATTGAGCGGCTCTCGTCCAAGGAACATATTCTCGGCAACGTTGAGGTATGGAATCACATTCAGTTCCTGATGAATGATGGCAATGCCTTTTTGCTGTGCATCGGTGACCGACTGGAAATGCTGCACCTCGCCATCGACCAGCACTTCGCCCTCATAGTCGGGATAGACACCCGAAAGGATGTTCATCAAGGTGGATTTCCCTGCACCGTTCTCCCCTACCAGCGCATTGACCTGACCCGACACGACGCGTAGATTCACGTGGTCGAGGGCCAAAACGCCGGGGAAGCGCTTTGTGATGTTGCGGGCTTCGAGGTAGGGTTGATTCATTGCAGTTCGAAGATATAGGGATAAAGCGTCAAGTGTTCGACCGTCTTGGCATCGGGTTTGACCTCAATGGATCCACAGAAATGACATTTCGTAAAATCGGCAGCGTGCTGTGCCTTGTCGCCGATGACCTGCTCCCTGATGCGCTGGTTCATACAAGCTGAGACGGCATTGAAGTCCATCGTATTCTGGAAGTCATCGATGTTGAACCATCCGCAAGCATCGCGGGCGGTGTTGCCGAAAATATATTTTGCCGGAACCTTAAAATCGATGCCATTCATTTTGAAGTGGAACTCATTGTCGGAGAAACTTACGTTTTCGGCATCGCCTTTGAGCACATAGCATACGTTCGAACCTATACCCAGGATAT
>JAEEUA010000309.1 GCA_016286775.1 Bacteroidales bacterium | reverse complement strand
GAAGAATGCACCTTGGGACAGCAAATACACCATCAACATCAACGCTGAGATGAACTATTGGCCTGCCGGGGTCTGCAACCTCAGCGAGACTGCCGAGCCTCTCTTCTCGATGATTCGTGACCTGAGCGAAACGGGCGCCAAGACGGCGAAGGTGATGTATGGTTGCGGTGGCTGGGTAGCTCACCACAACACCGACCTCTGGCGCATTGCTGGGCCCGTGGACGGTGCGCCGTGGGGCATGTATCCCAGTGGAGGCGCTTGGCTTACCACGCACCTTTGGGAACACTATCAGTTTACGCGCGACACCCTGTTCCTTGCCGAGTATTATCCCATCATGAAGGGTGCCGCCGATTTCTTCCTCGACTTCCTGGTCCAGCATCCCGACTCGGGTTATCTGGTGGTGGTTCCTTCGGTAAGTCCCGAGCATGGTGGCGTGGGTCGCAAATCGAACCTATGCGCAGGCTGCACGATGGACAACCAGATTGTCTTCGATGTGATGAACAATGTGCTGCAGGCTGCCCGTATCCTCGGTCGTGACGAAGCCTATCAGGAAACACTCCAAAAGACCATCGCCCAACTGCCTCCGATGAAGGTGGGCCAATATGGACAGTTGCAGGAATGGCTGGAGGACATCGATGATCCGAACGACCAGCATCGTCACATCTCGCACCTCTACGGACTTTATCCATCGAATCAGATCAGCGCCACGCGCACTCCCGCGCTCTTTGCCGCAGCACGCAAGACGCTCGAACAGCGCGGCGACCAGGCCACGGGATGGAGCCTCGGCTGGAAGACCAACTTCTGGGCTCGCATGCAGGACGGCAACCATGCGTTCAAGATTATCAGCAACATGCTGCGCATTCTTCCCAACGAGGGCATGGAGCGCGAATATCCCGATGGACGCACCTTCCCCAACCTGTTCGATGCACATCCACCGTTCCAGATTGATGGCAACTTCGGTGTGACAGCCGGTATCGCCGAGATGCTCGTGCAGAGCCAGGATGGCTTCGTTCATCTGCTCCCCGCTTTGCCCGATGCGTGGAAGGAGGGTAGCGTCTCCGGTCTTTGTGCCCGTGGCGGCTTCGAGGTCAGCATCAGCTGGAAGAACGGCAAGATCACCACGTCCACTATCAAGTCGAAGCTTGGCGGCAAGCTTATCCTTCGCAGCAAGACCGCACTTTCCGGTCAAGGTGTGAAGCAGCTCGAGAATGGCGATTATGAGATTGACACCACGCCAGGAATGGTGGTGAAGGTCAAGGCATAGTCTCTGATATTACGTAATACAATCAAGGTGCATCATCGAGGTCGTATGACCGATGATGCACCTTGTTTTTTTATTTTTTTATCAAGAATTAGAGAATTTAAGAATTATTTTTATACGTCATAATTTCGTCCATAGGATTCTCTAATTCTATAATTCTCTATCCCACTACATGAATCTTCTTGAACCTGCCTGACTGACCCTTGGGGACTTCGAAATTCAAGCCGCTGAGTGGGGTGATCTTGAGGAAAAAGGCCTCCTCTTCGGAGTCATATTCCATCTCGACCTTGAACGTGCCTTTGACGTCACATTCCATCTGCTGGAACTTGTCGCGACTGTCGTTCTGCTCGGTGAAGTGGTATTCGAAGGTCTCGAAGTTCTCGTCAGCGGGCCAGATGGTGCCATAGTAGTTGTGGATATAGCCTCCATTGTCGGAATTGACATCGTTGTGGAAATCGATTTTCCATTCGGGCGAGATGCTAATCCAGGAACCTGCGGGAGTGCCGTCTTCACGAACAACCTTGTCCATCTCCCAGTCTCCATCGAGGGTGCAGATGTATATCTCGTGATACTTTCCTTCCTTGTCAATGCCATAGAATGTTGTATAATCAATCTCTGCATCGGGGTCGATGAAAGCAAACCTCACGATATCCTTCTGGTCAGGAAGGGGTCGTGAAACCCAAGTGATTCCTTTCGGAGCCGAATTGATGAGCGTGAGAATCTGGACGGTACCATCCTGATTGAGGATGCCAAGCACGGGGTTGGTGTCCTGTCCGATGTCGGCGACGAAGATGTCCTTCACGCCGGGTGTCACTTTTTCAAGATTTACCCAACCCTTGCTGGCCATGATGTCATCTCCCTGCAAGTAGGACGAACTAACCACAAGTTCGGGGTTGTTGTAGATGCTGACCACACCGTCCGCGAGACGTGCGGCTGTGATGTTCTCGAAATGATCCCCATTGAAGGCGGGCCAGTTGATGATCCTTTCGTCGGGCTTCCGGAAATAGAAATTGCTGATTGGTCCTATCTTGCTCAATGTTTTCTCTGGGTCAGCTATGACGTAAACATAGACGAAATTGTGGAACAGACGCACTTCCATCGTCATCGGCTGCAAATCGGGGTGATACGGCATATATATGCGGCTTGCGCTTGTCCGCCCAGCTACCATCTGGTAAAATTTTTCAGTCTCGGGGTTGACGAAATTGAGGGCGAAATAGGCATAGCCGGTACGATTCAGTTCCAATCGGGTGAAGGGGGAGGTAGAAGCATCGAAGCGATTGGTGCTGACATAGACACCATCGGCATCATCACCTTCCTTCAGCGGCTGGAAGTAGGTTTGCACTTCGTCGAAGGGGAAGGCACGAGTCTCCTTGAGGTTGAAGTTGTAGCGTGTCTTGCTGTCGGGACTGCTCCAGGTGAAGAACTGCGGTTCACCTTTCTGTATCGTGATGTTGATGATGCCGGTGTTCTTGCCGCTGGGCAGGTACTCGAAGAGCTCGACGTTGAGGCCCTTGCCAGTCTGCT
>JAEEUA010000082.1 GCA_016286775.1 Bacteroidales bacterium | reverse complement strand
ACGTGTCGCACGATGAAGGACGGCGGCCATCGGCCATCGGGAACATATCGACAATCATGGCAGAGGGATTCAGACCGGAACCGGAAGTGTTCTTCGGACGGATGCTGCGCTCCCATGTGGAGTTCTTCTGCGTATCGCCCGACTGGATGGTATTGTAGCAGGTCTGGAAGACGGCCTCGCTACTGCGAGTCAACGAGAAAAGGGCGGCAAAGGCTGCTCCGTTGGCACCGCTGGCCTCATAGAGACCATAACCACACCTCTGAATCTTGGCCAAGTCGGCACTCATCTGGTTGTAGGCATTGATCCAGCGGCTCTCATCGCCTGTACGGTTGAAGAGTGGGCTTGCCCAAAGCAGAAGTACGCGACCCTTGAGGGCCAAAGCTGCGCCAGTGGTGATGCGGCCCCAGTCGTCAGCCGAACGCCAACCGCCATCGAGGGTGGAAGCCTCGAGCATGGTGGCCGACTTTTCAAGATCTTCCAAGATGAACTCGATGCACGCGCTTGCGCTGCCGCGCGGATACTGTGTGCCTTCAACGGGCTCATCCACCCAGTCAATGATGGGCACACCACCATACCATTTGACGAGCTGATAGAAGCACCAGGCGCGGAAGAAATATACCTGACCCAAGAACATGTCCTTCTCCTCCTGAGGAAGTGAACCGCCTTCGATGCCCTGGATGACATCGTTGATGTTGCGGATACGGCCCCAGACAGAAGCCTGGATATTGTTCGAACTATAGTGGAAATAGTCGGGCACCGAGTTACCTCCCATCACCGAAAGTTCGGCATCGGGATTGACAAAGACGCTGAAGCCCGAATATTCTTCGGTCGATTTCGACTGGTCGTCGGCACCACCCGTGCAATTGTACTTCCAGTTAGCTCCACTCGTCACATCGGGCAGGCACCAGCTATAGACATCGCTGACGCGGGCATTGCATCCTTCGTAATAATTATAGATATCGACGTTCACGTTATCGTAGTTCTTCTTCTCCTGAAGGAACGAGTCGCTGCACGAAGACAGGGCTGCTGCCGCAAGGGCGAGGAGGCTGAAGAGACGGATATTTTGATTCTTCATAATTGTTTTCGTATTAGTTATCGTTATTTCGGATTAGAAGCTCAGACTAAGACCAAAAGTCCACTTGCGAAGATTCGGATAGGTGCCGTAGCCGCCTGCCATCTTGTCGGTGAAGTGGTCGGGATAAGGATTGTAGAACGAAATGATGTTCTGGCCCGTCACGTTGATACGGATACCATCGACACCCATCTTCTTGACCCAGCCCTTGGGAAGTGAGTAGGCAAGGGTGAGACGATTCAAGCTGACATTGGTGTTGCTAATGCGCCAGAACGTCGATGTGGTGGCATTGATGCTGGAATAGGCAAGGTTAGGATACTTGGCATCCCGATTGGCATTGACCACCACGTTGCCTGATGCATCGCGTACATCCTGATAGGAATACATATCATCGGGATTCCAGAACGAAGGCATATTGGTGTAGTCAAGACCATCGCCCGGCTTGAGGGCTGCCGAAGGAATGGTGCTGTAGCTGCCCCACGAAGCCGAAACCTGTCCGGTGATGGAGAGACTCTTCCACTCCACCGAGAAGTTGGTCGTAAAGCCCCAAGGATTGCTCGAACGTGTCGAGATCTGCACTTGGTCGTTGTCCTTATCGACGATGCCATCAGGAGCAGCATAGGTTCCGTCGGCCTGCTGTGGGCCGCGCACATCCTTAAAGATGAGCATACCTGGCTTCACCTGATCCTTGCTCATACCCAAGTAACTGGAAATGCCAAAGCGATCGAAGTATTCGTCGATTTCCTGATAACTGCGGAACATGCCGAGGCACTGAAGGCCCCAAAGGCCGACGTCGGAGCGTTTGTTGCGCTGCATCTGACGATAGATGTACTCAGTTGCCCAGTCAATGTTGAGCACCTTGTTGTCGCTATAGCCCGTATTGACGCCAATCTTATATTTCCAGTCCTTGCCGATCTTGTCCTTCCAGTTGAGCGAAAGTTCGATACCATAGTTATCCATCTCGCCTACGTTGAGAGCCGCCGTCTGGGTTCCGATGATGGTCGAAACCGACTTGTTGAGGTTAAGCAGCATCTCACGGTTCCAGGTATAGTAGGCATCGATGTTGATGCCAAGACGGTTGTTGAACGTATTGAAGTCGATACCGATATTGCCCTTATAGGACTTATCCCAATGGACGTCACGGTTCACGGCCGAGTTGTTCTTGTTGATGGTGATGCGGTTGAGGGTCTCCTGGCTGGTGCCTGAACCGAAAGCAGGGCCACGGTTGGCATCCTGCGCATAGACCTGCATCCATTGCCAAGCCGCTGTATTGTCACGACCGGTCAGACCAAACGAAGCACGAAGTTTCAGGTAATCAATACCGGGACGATCAGCCAACCACGACTCCTTGGAGAGTACCCAACCGATAGAAGCCGATGGGAACGTACCCCAATAGTTCTCGGGAGCAAACTTGGTGGAAGCATCCGAACGCAACAGGAACTCGAACAGATACTTGTCGGCGTAGGCATAGTTGGCTCGACCGATGTAGGAAAGTGTACCTGACTCTGCACGAGTAAAGGTGACAATCTTGGTGTTGGCTTCAGCCGAATTGGACTGACCTGTGGTGAAAGGATAAGGATCGCTGACGTAACCATAGAGATACTCGTTCTCTGCCTCACTGCGCTCTATCGAGAAGAGGGCGCCTACATGATGCTGACCGAAGTCGCGGTTGTAGGAGACGTTGAGGTTGATCTGATAGTTGTCGGTGCGATTAGTATTGCGCGACAGGAACGAAGGCGAACCATTCGAGATGGTCATGGCCGTAAAGTTATCGAGAGCGAGCACAACGTCATCGCCATTGCCACCACCCGTCGGAGTGTAGAGGTGCGAACCTGTACCGTAGCGGTTGTGAAGCGTATAGATGGTATAGTCCGTACCGTACTGGTTGGTCTTGCTGTTGTTGATGCTCTTCGAATAGGTGAAGCGGGCGGTGAGTCCCTTCAGTGGCTTCCAGAAACCAAAGTCGAGGTCAAGGCTGCCGCTGAAAGTAGTGTTGTTGTTCACCGTCTTGCTATAGTCGCCATTTTCCTGGAGCGTGTTGAACGAATAGTACTGGTCGCTGTTCACCGAAGAATTGGTGGGACCATAGGATGCGATGGGGTTGCCATCGACCTCCTCGGGGATATAATAAGGATGGGTGAGCAGCAGGTTGTAGTCCTTCTCGCTGTTGGTACCTCCGACCTTGACGAGCGGAGTATTCTTGGTTCCATTGTCACCGCTGACAGTAAGGTTGGCCTTCACCCAATTGCCGAGCTTGACATCGACGCCAGCACGATAGTTCCAGCGGCTGTAATCGAGTTTGCCCAGGTTACCATCCTGGTCGAAATAGCTGATGCCAGCGAAATAGGAGGCACGTTCGGTAGCGCCGCTGACATTGATTGAATGCTTCTGGGTGAATGCCGAGCTCCAATACTTGTCGAGCAGGTCATAATTGAGGCCCTGCATGGCTGCGAGCTCATCCGACTGGAAAAGGTCGGTCAGACGGTTGAGCGTTGTATTCTTGGGGTCGGCTGCCTTCACAGCGTTCCAAAGGCGACCATAATTGTAGGCAGAAAGCATCTTGGGACGAGCCACCTCGTCGGTGATACCCACCGAACCCGAGTAACTGATCTTCGGAGCGCCCTGCTGGCCTTTCTTGGTGGTGACAAGGATGACACCATTGGCAGCACGTGCTCCATAGACAGCAGCGGCGGCATCCTTCAGCACGGATATCGATTCGATGACACTTGGATCGAGGTTATTGAAGGCCGTAGCACCGAGGTTCTCGGTTGTATTGCCGACCTTCACATCGTTCGGATAGATATAGCCGTCGATGACGTAGAGAGGCTCCTGTGCCGTAACACCCACGTCGCCGAGCGAATTGGTGTCGCGGATCTTGATGGTGGCATTCTCGCCCGGTCGGGCGTCACCACCGCTCACGCTCACACCATTGACCATACCGCTGAGGGTGGAGGCGAGGCCGCCGCTCGAAAGGTCCTGGATGTCGTCCATCTGGACTGTGGCGACAGCGCCGGTGAGGTGTGCCTTCTTCTGAACACCATAGCCCACCACGACTACGTCTTCGAGCTGCTGGGCATCCTCCTTGAGGACAATCTGCTTGGTGTCGCAGGGCACGGTTTCGGTAATATAGCCGAGGAACATCACCTTGAGGGTAGATTTCTCAGGGGCCTGGATCACGTAATTGCCGTCCACATCGGTAATGGTGCCTGTCGTAGTTCCCACTACTTGAACGGTTGCGCCAATGATGGGTTCTCCCAACTCATCCACTACAGTACCCTTGACTGTACGGTTCGTCTGAGCCATGACAGAAATCGTCAGGAAGCAGCAGACGACTGGCAAAAGAATTCTTTTGATTGCGCTATTCATAATCATTCAAAGTATCGTGGGTCACCGAACTGCTTGGCGGCAGCAATGCCCTTGGTTGGTGTGAAATAGGACTTCAAGCCATAATAGGGGTCTCCAAAGTTGATAACCGATGAAGAGGGCATGCTGAGCCCAGGGTCATCTTCAGTGGCATACTTGGCCTTATCGGTTGCATCTACCTCGTTGGAAACACCCCAGATCACATTGTCATCGACCGTGAAATCGGCCGTGTTGTTGCGGATGGCCTTCTGGATAAGATAGGTATCGTAGAAGATATTCTTCTTCAAGGTGAAGGTGGTGCCGCTCTGGGGATAGTTGTTGAACCAGTGTGTTCCGGAGAGCATACGGACGAATGTCGTACTGAGCACCGTCACACCACCCCTGCCTGCATATGCGGGGCCATAGATCTTCTGTGGGGTAGCATTGGAGGCATTGGAGAGACGAAGGAAATAGCCGCTGGCGTTCTCCTGCAGATTGTAGAAAGTGCTGTTGGCGATGATAAGGTTGAGGATGGTGCCGGTCGAAGCGCCATACATGCTGATGAAGGCAGGGCTGCTGTTGTAGTCAGCCTCTACAACACAGTTGGTAATGTTGAGGTTCGTGAGCGCCCAATTGGCCTTGCTGCCGCTGAAAAGGCTGCCCTTGACTTCGCGGAAGATGCAATCCTTGAGAATAACGTCGCCATCAAGGTAATAAACCTTCTGGGTACCGCCATACTTGGCCTGCCAAACGGCCTCTTCAGCATAGAGCGATGCATCTGGATTGGGGTCGAGGCTGATGGGTGCCGCTGAGGTGTTCTCGCAATCGAAGTTGAGAAACTTCACGGTCAAAGGAGCCTGTGTGGTGATGCAGGCCTTGTCCTTCAGGACGATAGTGGCATGGGAATTCTTATCACTTCGAAGCTGTACCGGCTGCAGACCGAATGCGATGGTATCGCTCACCTCGTAGGTTGCACCTGCCTCCAACTCGAAGGCCTGTACATCCTGGGTTCCTGTCTTCAGATTAGCCTTCACAAAGGCGGCCAGGTCCTGGCCACGAGGCACGATGACAGCAGCCACGAGGGTGGTGTAGTCGTTATAGACCAAAACATCGGAAGCCGAGTTGCCCAACTTCTCATTGGCCATGGTCTGGATGGAAATCTGATACTTGGTGTCTTCCTGCTGCACAAAAGTGAGCGAGCAGCCATCGACAATGCTGTCGTTGACTACGGCTATCGGGTTAGATGGGTCATCGACGATATCGACATTGACCAGATAACCACCGGCGCCATAGACCACTGGCCACGACATAACGGTGTAGGTAGCATCGGTGCTGTTCTGTGTGGTGAAGCAGGAGGCATCCAGTACGGGAGCACTCAGCTGCTGGTTACGCACGCCAGAATCATAGCTTTCGAGCTCTACGCCATCTGCGCAGGAAGTGGCAACCCATGCCAACGAGACACAGGCTGCAGCCATGAATAACTTCTTGGTGATGTACATAGTGTGTGATAATAATAAATAATATGTGTTGTTAAGAGGGAAAAGACCCTTGGCGAGGGCAATGGATGTCCTGCCAAGAGTCTTGTACTATCTTGTCATGCAATTAGCGGATGACCTTCTTGCCACCTACGATGTAGATCTGGCCAGGAACCATCTCGCTGACACGCTGGCCGCGGAGGTTGTAGATCACGCTCTCATTGACGTCGCTGACGATGTGGTTGATACCAGCACCCTCGGGAACAGCAAGACGGATGCAATAGAAGTTGATGGCACCATCTGGATAAGTGATGATGGCTGTGCCTGCCTCAACACCAACTTCTTGAATTGGGAATACATTTTTCTCAGCGCCCTCAATCTCGACCTTGACAGCCTTACTATCATCGAGCATTGCATTGAGGATCTCTACTTCGTTCTGAGTTACAACGACGGGGCGAACCGAAGAGCTGGAAGCCGAGCGGGCCATGAGCTGGAGCTTGCCAGCTACGGGGATGTTGACAGTGATGAAGCTGCCGCTACCACTCTTGCCTCCGGTCTTCAGACGGGTGCTGAACTTCTCATAGTTATTCTCGTCACCGAAGTACTGCGAATTCTCATCAACTGCGAACTTGTCGTTTTCGTTGGTGATGTCGATCGAGAAGTTGCCATCAGCATAAGAGCTCTGGAGCTCGCTCCAAGTGAGGGTGTAGTAGGTATAGTTCTCCTGTGGCTGCTCACCACCTGCGAAAGTGAACTCATATCCACCGAAACCGATCTGTGAAGAGTCCTGGAAGAGCCAGTAGGTCTTGCCAGCCTCCACCTGAACGAAGAGGTAGCCCCAGAATGGCTGGTTGCCGGCACCAATTACGTAAGGAGCAGTATCAACGCCTTCCTCGTTAACTTTGGCCGCATTGTGGATATCCTGAATCTCGGCAGCGCTGAGGTACTTCTTGGCATTGTAGGTCACGGTCTCGCCGTTGATAGTGGTCTCCTTCGGCTCATTCTGGCCGTTGATGTAGCCCTCAGCAGTGTAAGCCACGGGCTGCTTGCTCGACTCCTCAACGACGTAGGTGTTGCGGTTGCCCTTGTTCGACCAAACCTGGATCTTGAGTGTGCCATCCACCTTGGGAGTGAACTTGTAGTAAAGGCCCTGGATTGGCATCTCGTTCTTGTAGTTGCCGCCGTCCTCGGGACCATAGTAAACGTAGGTTGCACGATATCTGCCAGTGGGATTTCCATCGCTGATAATCTCCTCGGCACTCATTTCCACACATGGATTGCCTGTACCAAGTACATAGTAGAAGTAGGGAGTCTCAAGACCTTCGACATTGTCCTGAAGGTTGGTGTTCTTAGGCTGCCAGGTGATAGGATTCCACCGTATAACCTGAGCATCGGCAGTAATGGAGTCGGGAGTAGCTCCACCCACAGCGAGAACGTCCATGTTGGCAGTACCGAACGACACTTCAGACGAACCAGTTGTAATTGCTTCAACTGGGAAGACACTTGCCATGGTGCTTGCATCGATGGCGGCAACATAGCTTTCGGTGTCAGCCATAACTGCGCTGCCGGTCATAAGGGCGGCAGCAAAGAGGAAAAATTTCTTCATGAGCTAATAATTTTAATATGTGGTTAGTAATATAGGTATTATTTCTTTGTGTATAAACCGTTTGGCGGTGCAAAGATACAATTTTTATTTAAAAAATTAGTACAATTATCGATTTTTTATCAAAAAATTTGTCTTTTCTTGCATTTAAGGTCCAAAACACTGGGTTTTTGCCGATTTTTTTAGCGAATTCCATACGCCTTCAGCGTATCGTAGTTGTTGGCAAGGTTACGCCAGTCGATACGGCTTGTGGTCGGGATACCATTGATCCATTTTTCGATATTGGTGTAACCATCTCCATTGATATCACCATTGGCATCACTGGGATCGTTGGGGTCCAGCCCATTGGCCAGCTCCCATTCGTCGGGCATGCCATCGCCATCCGAATCTACACGAGGCTCTCCCTTGTATTCCGGATAACCGCCCATCTGCGCAGGATCGACAATGATTCCAAGCTTGTAGCTATCTCGGCCCATACGGCGCTGCTTGAACGTGCCGTCCTCAGCCTGCGACTTGGGCGAAAGACCCGATACGTCGCCCTGATATGATTCGGCATCCGCAACATAATAGGGATTCTTGGTGCGGACTTCTTCGATAATGCGCTGATCGACGATGTCGCGACAGGGAATGTTCGCACCGGCATTATCCAACACGAAATTGTAAGCCACTTGAGCAGGAAGAATGTGCAGATAAGGCATGGCAGCGGGCCGGAATTGACGCATGTAGGATTCGTGTCCATCGCAATCGTCTTTATCTTCCACCTGGATGCCGCCAGCCCAGTTGTCGGCTGTGATTTCGGGGAAGCCTTCCATAATATTGCCCTCGGCAAAGACACGGCCATAGACATGATGGTCGAGCTTCGAGCGACCCGATTCCGGCTTCAGGATGCGGTGACTGATGGGACCTTCGGTCGGTGTAGCCGGGCCTGGTCGATAGTAATTGTTGATGAAGTTGAACTGCGCCGAGTAGTCGCCGCCATCAGCAGAACGATGCACCCAATTATAGACAACATTATTGACGAAGTTGAAGATGCCATTCCAGCCGATTGAAGGATTGCGTCCGCAATTCGAAGCCCATAGATTGCGGATGAATGCTGCATTTTCGCCACCCAATGTCGAACCGAAGGCATGGTTGTAGGTGTCGAGCGCCTTCGCTGAAATGGTATTCTGAATCGTCACGTTCACGGTAGGATACTTGGAAGGCGTGTTCTTATACTGGCCCTCAGACTCGTCGTACATGTGACGATAGAACGAGATGTTCTCGTCCAATCCCCACTCGCACGAGCAGTGGTCGATCATGATGTTACCCACAGGATTGCCGCCAAACGAATCCTCGCGATGCTCCACACCCGTTTCGCCACGACGGAAGCGCATGTGGCGAACGATGACATCGTGCGTATTGACGGCAAACGATTCGCCCGCAATGCAGACACCATCGCCCGGGGCTGTCTGCCCGGCTATAGTAATATAGGGAGCCCGCACATTGATGGGCGTTTCCAGTCGAATGATACCGGAGACGTTAAAGACCACGATTCTCGCTCCGCCAGCCTCACAAGCCTCACGGAAAGAGCCCGGACCACGGTCATTGAGGTTCGTAACGACATAAACCTTGCCGCCGCGACCTCCAAAAGTGAACATGCCTCCGCCCTCAGCTCCCGGGAATGCCGGAATGTCAGCTTGCGGCAAATCGTCCGGGCGATGTGCCCACTTGACGAAAGGTCGTCCGTGGCGTGCCTCCTCCTCGATGATGGGAAGGGCCTTCTGCCAGGCGACATTTGACATGGAATCCTCATACTGCGCCTTGGCCGCCCATCGGGCATTGGCCTCGCTTGTCACCTGTGGATATTGTGCCTGTAGGGCCAGGGAACCTGCCGACATGGCAAGTGTCAGAAATAAAGTGCGTGTGTTCATAAAGTGTCTTGGGTTCTGGTTGGATTTGGTTTTCGATATTCCGAAATAACGGAAGAACGGAATACCGGAATTTCGGGATATCGGGATATCGAAAATGAGAAATTATCATTTGTTCTTTTCTGCGCGGCGCTTCTTCACGTAGTCCGCATACATCTGGCGCCAGTTGCGACCATGCGTGTTGAAGTAGAGCTCGCACTTGTCCTTTGCGATGCCGAAAATCTCGGAGATTTCCTTCATCGACTTGTAATCGATGGCAGCCTCGCGAGCCTCCTTGAGATAAGCCAGGCAAACGCTATCCTCCACGGCGGTCATCTCGGGCACAATGTCGTGATAGCCCTTCAGCGTGAAAGCCACCTTGCCGATGGTGTATTTGTCGAGCACCTGCTCCACCTGCTCTTCGGTGAGCTCTCGTCGAAGCTGCGCCATGATACTGTCGTGATAAGCACGAGGCTGGGCACCATCGGCAATGATATCGAGATCGACGGGGCGCAGACGTTCTCCTGTGCGGGGATTGATGCCACGAGGCACTGTGGCCTGGCCCGGATGCTCGTTGTGCCATTTGGTGACAGCCTTGAGATGATTGAAGATATAATTGCGAACGCGCTTGGTCTTTTGAGCATCACCAAGATTCAACGAAGCTGCCCACTCGTCGGCCTTCTCCTCAAGACCAGCCGCCCAGCGCAGGTCGAAGTAGAGCTGCTTGCCCTCTTGGTCAAAATTCTGCTCTACGAGGTTCTTGACATTGGTTTCGAAATTAGCAGGAGCCGTTTCGCCTGTCGGATACCAACGGCCTTCGGCATCCTGTGCACCGCCGAAACTGAAAAGCTTGTCGTACGTCTCGATGGTCACAGGTTCCTCGGTACAATTCTCCATCGGAAGGCTCCAGACCTCCTGGAAGAACGAATAGACGGCGTTACGTTTCTTGGGCTTGAAGTCGTGGCGACCATTCTCTTCGAAAAAGAATGACAACTGGTCCTGCGCATCGTAGAAGCCATAGATGCGACGCATATAGGGTTCCTCGATGGTAGGATAAGTGTGGGTCCAATCGCCATCGTCGCCTATCAGGCGCATGGGCTTGGGTGCAAAGGTGGCAGCTAGTTCGATGTTGCAGGTTCCTCCCTGGCTATACTGGATGGGCATGCCGCTCTCGCAGGGACAGCCTCCATCGAAGTGGCTGCACACCGACGCCACGGGACAAAGTGCCGTGAATCGGTCGTCGATAGTGGCCAGCAGCACGGCATGTGTTCCACCGCCTGAACCGCCATTGGCTCCCACGCGGGCAGCATCGACATCCTTGCGGGTCAAGGCATAATCGAGCAGGCGCTCGCCGCACAATGCCTGATAGGTGTGGGCCAGCGAACTCTGATGCGCATCCTTGCCTACCTGCAGTTCCGATTCGCCCCAGCCAAAGGTGTCGTAACTGATGCAGATAGCTCCCATGCGGGCCAATGTCGCAAAGCGTACCTGCAGGTCCTGGTTGTAGCGGCCATCAGCCCAATGTCCGTTGGGACAGATGATGACGGGATAGCGGCCATCCTTGGTGGCCACCGACTTCTTGGCAGCCTTGTTGGCCGGCACGTAAATCGAACTGCACACATAATACCCGGGCAAAGTTTCAAGCGCAATGTTCTGCACAGTATAGCCATCATATCGGCGCATCTTGCCCAGAATCGGCCGGATAGGGACACATTTTTCGAGCAGCGGGTCGATACCGAGGCGCTCACGCACTTCCCGGCGCAAGGCCACCCGTCGGGCCTCCCACTCCTCCTTGTTACTATAAAGCGTATTCAGATAGTTGACCATCTTCTCGCCATCCTCGTCAAATCGGCGTGGGTATTCGTAGGGCTTGATCTTATAGACGCCCTTCCCCTGGTCCCAGGCCTTGAAGTCGAAGACCGAAAGGATGTTTCGCAAGGTCTCGTCGAGGCTATAGGGACGAATGCGCGAATCGGCATAGTTCAAGACCAGTCCTGTGGTATCGACATTGTACTTGAAGCGCACGCCAAACCGCTGCTCGACCTGATCGAGCACTTCTCCCAACGGACGCGCCATCTTGTTGTCAGAAGCCAACGTGTGTGTCTGTGCTACTGTCAACGAAAATGTGGAAGCGAACAATAGCGAGAGGAAAAAGGTTTTCATGTGTGAAAAGAATGGTATAAGAATGAATAATAAAAGAAAAAGTCTTCGGAGTATTCCGAGAAAACAGAGTATTCCGAGTTCTCAGAGTTCTCGGAGTATTCCGAGTAATCAGAGACCTCAGAGAACTCAAAGCCTGCGGAGTATTCAGAAAAACTCCGAATACTCCGAAGGCTCAAGGTTTATTACTTCACCGTGGCGAGGAAGTAATTCTTCTTGCCCTTCTGGACCACGAGGTACTTGCCCTGCAGGAGGTCTTCGTCGGTCAACTGCTGGTCGAAGGCGGTCAGCTTCTGCTTATTGACCGAGATGCCTCCACCCTGAACAAGCTTGCGGAACTCGCCCTTCGAAACGCCCATGCCCTCGGCAAGAATATCGACGGCCTTGCCTGTACTCCAGGCCTCGCTGCTCACTTGGAACGAAGGAACCGACTCGAAGATCTGGAGCAAGGTGGTCTCGTCAAATTGACGAAGCTGCTCGGCGCCGCTATTCGAGAAGAGAAGCTCCGATGCGGCTACAGCAAGCTCCCAATCGGCCTGCGAATGAACCATGATGGTCAGCTCCTTGGCCAGACGCTTCTGGAGGGGACGGAGGTGCGAAGCCTCGGCCTGCTGGCGCTCCAGCTCCTCAATCTCCTCGCGTTCGAGCGAAGTGAAGATGCGGATGTAGCGCTTGGCATCGTCGTCGGCCACGTTGAGCCAGAACTGGTAGAACTTGTAGGGAGAGGTACGCTTGGGGTCAAGCCAAACGTTGCCCTGCTCGGTCTTGCCGAACTTCTTGCCGTCGGCCTTGGTGATGAGGGGGCAGGTGAGCGCGAAAGCCTCGTTGCCTGTCACCTTGCGAATCAGTTCCGTGCCCGTGGTGATGTTGCCCCACTGGTCGGCGCCACCCAGCTGCAGCTTGCAGTTCTTGTGCTCGTTGAGGTAGAGGTAGTCGTAGCCCTGCAGGAGCTGGTAGGTGAACTCGGTGAACGACATGCCTTCGGCACCATTCTCGCCCGTGAAGCGACGCTTCACCGAATCCTTCGACATCATATAGTTGACCGTAATGAGCTTGCCGATATTACGAATGAAATCCAGGAACGTGAAGTCCTTCATCCAGTCGTAGTTGTTGACAAGCTCGGCGTGGTTCGGAGCATCGCTCTCGAAGTCGAGGAACTTGGCCAGCTGCTTGCGGATGCATTCCTGGTTGTGACGCAGCATCGGCTCATCGATGAGCACGCGCTCCTTCGACTTGCCCGAGGGATCGCCAATCATGCCCGTGGCACCACCAATCAGCGCATACGGCTTATGACCACAACGCTGGAAATGCCGGAGCATCATCACGCCAACCAAATGGCCGATGTGCAGGGAATCTGCTGTGGGGTCAATACCAAGATATGCGGAGGTCATCTCCTTCTGCAGCTGTTCTTCGGTACCAGGCATCATGTCCTGGATCATGCCGCGCCATCTAAGTTCTTCTACGAAATTCTTCATCGAATGAATCTAATTGTTATTTATTATTTTTTGTATTGTTTTTCTATAATGTGAGCGCAAAGATAGTATAAATAACGCAAAATACCAAATTTTTGAACAAAAATAAGCCCATCGCATCACTTTTGGCACAAAAAAGTCATTCATTGTCAAATTTATTTTGTATCTTTGTCGCGAAAAATAACTAAAACATTACGTTACTATGAAAAAGCTATTGTCTGCCTTAAGCCTGCTGATGCTGTGCATTCCGACCTTCTCGCAGGAGGTCGAGGAAATCCATGTCTATGATGCCATCTCGTTCGTCCATGCCTTGCGCAGCAACCGTGTCGTCGTGGTGGAAAACAACATCGACTTCGAGAACGAACTCGAGAATCTTGCGCAGTACAACCCCGACGAGATCAAGGTCTATCGCGAATATGACAAGGGCGACCTGAAGGAACTCGTCAAGATGACCAACTATCCCTATCTCACGATGGAGAACGATGGTATGCAGCTCAATCTGCGTGAGGTTCACAACCTGACCATTCGCGGCCCCAAGGGCACCAAGCCTCTGCTGCGCATCCAGCCCCGCTATGCCTATGTGCTGCGCTTTACCGACAGCGACAATATCCGGCTCGAAAATCTCGTCATGGGACATACCGAAGGCGGCTACTGCGAGGGTGGCGTAGTTGCATTCGAGGACTGCCGGGATGTCACCATCGACCACTGCGACCTCTATGGATGCGGCATGGAAGGCATCAACTTCACCCGTAGCATGGAGCTCAAGTTCACCAACAGCATCATCCGCGACTGCACCTATCAGATCATGGACATCAACACGAGTCGCGACATCTTGTTCGACAACTGTATCTTCACCCGCAACAAGGAATTCACCCAGCTCATCCTTCGTGGCAGCGTAAACATCCTTTTCCGCAATTGCCAGATCCTCAACAACCAGGGTTCGCTCATCAGCGTATCGGCCTGCGAAAATGTCAAGATGGAGAATTGTAACATCAGCCACGACTTCGGCCATCTCGGCGACATCGAGGATATCGTACTCGAAGGCTGTACCATCTGGGGCAGCTTTGGCGTCAAGGAGGAGAAAGAATAAAAAAACCGTAACATCATGAAGTCAAGACTATTCAACCTCATCCTGTTCTTCTTGCTCTTTACCTTTGGCGCACAAGCCCAGGTCAAGGGA
>JAEEUA010000308.1 GCA_016286775.1 Bacteroidales bacterium | reverse complement strand
TTAACCGCTCCTCCTGTCGCTCTTTCACTAAGGTATCCTCGACCCATCAAAGGGTCGGGATGAGTGTTTATAAGGTGGAGGCCGAAGAGGCAGTGTTGCAACTCGTAGTCCTGTGGGAGCTTTTCTTTGATTAAAGCATGAACCCAAGTGGGGGTGTGAGTCTTGTCTCGGTGGCAGTCTGATTGGTAGTACATGATCTTTCCGGTGTGAACTCGGTTTTGAGCGTCGATTTCCCAAAAGATGACACCGCCTTCTTTTGTGGCTCCGAGACGGTAACGGGATGCGGCGGATCGCATCTGGGATGTGGTGAGATAGCCGTTGGAGACGAGTGAGCGGCAGAACTCGGAGTCGACGGATAGAGAGCGATCTACGAGGGAAGATGGAAGAGGGTAGAGGGAAGATGGGACGGCTCTTGAGGAGCCGGACGAATCACGGGGACAGGCACCCTGATCTCCGCAGGTCGTTCCGACTTGGCTACTATCATTGTGCCAGTCCCCATGATTCATCGGGGGCTGCGCATCGGGAAGGACAGAAACGCTGAATTCGTGGATGAGCCAGTCGCAGGCTTCGGGGAAGGTGAGGTTTTCGTAGTCCTGGACTAGTTTGAGTACATCGCCGCCTATGCCGCAGACAAAGCACTTGTAGATGTTCTTCTTTTTGTTGACGTGCATAGAAGGATGTTTATCGTCGTGGTACCAGCAAGTGGCACGTTTGGTGAGCTTGCCCATGCCATAGAGGGTAATGCCTAGCTTCGAACAAACGTCGAAAATCGGGAGCTCACGGAGCTTTTGAATGGTTAAATCGTCGTACTTCACTTCGTAAATTGAAAATTGATAATTGAAAATTTAAAAAACATTTGCCGGAGGTGAAGTCTAAGCCCCATACGTAATTCTCTCTACGAGAGAGAATGTAGTATGTGGGGCAGGTTAGAGCTTCACCGGAGGCATTAGAAGGGGAGATTCAGCACGTAGATCTTCTTTTGGAAGGCATCGTAGGACTGGAGGATGACCTTTTCGGTGACGGCCTTTTGGAGGATCTCGTTGTGGAGCTTGTCCTTCAGGGCGTTAGTCTTCGCGTAGATCTCGGTCTTGAGAGATTCCTCGGTGTACTGCACACCAGGCTGCATGATGTCGGTGAAGAGTAACTTCACATCGAAGACGTGCTTGCGACCTTCCTTGTGGGCATACTTCGGGTTGAGGTCGGTGTAGGGCTTACCACGACTACCGCTCTTCTCGATCTTGGCCAGTATCTTGCGCTGGGCCTCGAACTGGGCTTCGAGCAACTGGCGCTCCGTACAACGATAAGGTATGCCATCATCGCCCACGGCAAACGAGAGACCATCAGGGATGTCGTATTTACGGGTGTCGGTCTGGCTCCACGTAAAGATGCGTTCGCTGGACTTGGCACACTCATACACCTCGAAGGCCTTGTTCTTCAGCTCCGTGCCGATCCAGCCACGGAGGTTGCGGTCTTCGACGGACTTGTTCTGGTGGAGCACGCAGACCATCGCACAGTGGCACTCGGAGGCCAGGTGCATCAGGCGTTCCACCACGTTCTGGGCCACCACGCCATCGTTGATGTCGTTGACCAGATCGCGGATACCATCGAGGATCACCAGGTCGGGATGGCGATAGCGCACCGCGGCCTCGAGCATCGGCAAGCGCTCGGCAACGGGCTTCTGGCGGACATTGAAGACATTGAACTCGTCGGCAGGAAACTGACTTGGCTGGATGCCCGTCATCTGACAGATGCGCTGGCAGAGGATGTCCTTGGTGGACTCATCGCTCTGCTCGGTATCATACCAGAGGACATGCAACTTTCTTGGCTCGATCCTCGTCATGGAGAGCACTTCGTTGCGAATGCACAGCGCCATCAGGATGCTGCAGACAAATGTCTTGCCGCTCTTGGCCTTGCCGGAGAGACCGGTCAGCTCGCCACGGGCAAAGCAGGGCTTACCATGAAGCTGGAAGAGGAACTCCACGGGTGGGAGGTCCTTGAGCGGGGTGATCCGACATGCTTCCAGCTGGTGAAGCCGCTGCTCGTCTTCAGCAGAGAAACCGGCCAGCGCCAGTTCTCGCTGAAGAAGGCTGAGGGCTTCAGGATTAAAGGTCATTTCTCGGCTTTGAGTGCAGCTTGGAGGCTCTCCTGGGCATCGATGTCTTCGTCCTGGTAGATGTAGTCGGAATAGAAGAACCAGTTGGTGTTGAAGTCATCGAGGCTCATGTGGGAGGTGAAACGGATGAGGAGAGCCACGAAACTGGCGGCCTCCTGAGCGGAAAGACCCTGATAGAATTCCTTGCTCGACTGATTAGGACAGTAGCCCTTGTCGGCATCGTCGAGGGCATGGGCACGGATGAATTGCTGCTTTAGGCGATCGAAAAGTTCGATGCAGCGTTGTTCGCGTTTGTTGTCGTTCATAAATAATTGGTTTTAGAATGAAATCAATAAAATTTTAAGTTTTCGTCGGCCGGACGTTGCAAATATAAGAATTATTTCTTACCTTTGCGCCCGATTTGTGACCGGCATGTCGGGCACAAAATAAACATTAATTAACAAAAAATGAAACAATTCAAGTTCACTCCGTCGTTCTTGGCCATGCTCAAAGATGGCATCGACGGCATCGCACAGGCCACTGTGCGTGACCTCTGCACTGCCCATGTTGGCAAACATACGCAGGGGCGTATTAGAAAAGTGACGCCATAGCCTTGTATCAGGCTTACGTCGCAGTGCGTTACCTTCTCGGTCAGCGGAAGAACCCGCTGACGCGCCGACAGAAGTGGCTACTCATAGCCCGACTGTTGTATGCTTTGGAAGAGGATTACCGAAGGATCTATCCCGATGACATCCCACCCTTCGAGGAAGGTTTCGAA
>JAEEUA010000307.1 GCA_016286775.1 Bacteroidales bacterium | reverse complement strand
CCATGGCATTGAAGGGTGCTTTTGGCCTGACCCCACGTGGACGACGATTGCGCACCCTGCTGGTTGGTCTGCAGATTACCATCAGTCTAGTGCTCGTCACCTATATCGGCATCCTTATGCTCCAAAGCCGCTTCATCTACCATTCGGACTATGGTTTTGACAAGGACGAACTCTGCTATGCCACACTTTCGCAGGAATTGCTCAAGAAGAAGGATGCCATCCGTACCGAACTACTCGGTATGGGAGGCGTGGAGGACGTCAGTTATTCAGCTTTCGCGTTGGGCAGTTCGACCGGATATATGGGTTGGGGCCGAGCTAAAGGCGACAAGAGTGTTTCGTTCACTAGTATGCCCGTCGATTGGCACTACCTGCGTACCATGGGCATCAAAGTCGTTGAGGGCAGGGATTTCAACGAACATGACAGCGACTGCTATATCATCAATGAGGCAGCACGCAAACGTTGGACCTGGGTTGAAATGGATAAAGAGCTGATCGATGGCGATCTGCCGGTGGTCGGTGTATGCGAGAATGTGCGCTATGCCAGCATCCATCAGGACCGTGAGACTGATCCTGTGGCCTTTGTCATCATGGGTGAACGTTATGCCGATTGGGGCGATCGATTAGGCATGCTCAATGTACGCCTTGCCCCTCAGACTGACAAGCTAACCTTGCGCAGACAGATACAGGACAAACTCACTGGGATGGGGGATGGAAGTGCCGTGGAGGTTCATTTCCTCGACGAGGAGATGGAGCGGCTCTATCAGGATGAGTTCCGTTTCATTCGCCAGGTGATTGTCTTCAGCATCATTTGTCTCATCATCACACTCATCGGTGTGTTCTGCCTGACAATGTTCGAGACAGAATATCGTCGCAAGGAGATTGGCATCCGAAAGGTCTTTGGTTCCTCCGAGGGTCAGATTGTGAGATTGTTGACAAGTCGTTACGCACAAATCCTCCTCATAGCATTTGTCATTGCAGTGCCTTTGGCCTGGTATATGGGTAGCCAGTGGCTCGAGAATTTTACAGAGCGCACCATTATTCATTGGTGGCTATTCCCATTGGCATTGGTCCTTGTTGGCCTGGTCACTCTTCTCACTGCAGCCCTCCAGGGCCTCCGTGCTGCCACCGAGAATCCTATCAATAGCATCAAGACGGAATAATGGGAGTTATAGGAGGGAGTTAGCGCTTTGCGCGGGAGTTAACAGGAGTTAACGGACGTCACTCTCCCCTGTCGAGAATGAGAACCAAAAACATTCAAATAGTAAATTGTTAATTGTTAATTGATATACGATATGATCAAGATTGAGAATTTGACAAAGATCTTCCGTACGGAAGAAGTGGAGACTGTCGCCCTCGATGGCGTATGTCTGAGTGTAGAACAAGGTGAGTTCGTGGCCATCATGGGACCAAGCGGCTGCGGTAAATCGACGCTGCTCAACATCATGGGCTTGCTCGACAATCCCACTTCGGGCAGTTATCTCCTCGATGGTGAGGAGGTAGGACACCTGAAGGAAAGCCAGCGCACTTCAGTGCGCAAGGGCAAGATCGGCTTCGTATTCCAGAGCTTCAACCTCATCGACGAATTGAACGTCGAGGAGAATATCGAACTGCCCCTCAAGTATATTGGTGTGCCGCAGAAGGAGCGTCGCGAGCGTGTGGTCGAAATCCTGCGCCGCCTCGAACTGAGCCATCGTGCCAAGCACTATCCCCAGCAGCTCTCGGGCGGTCAGCAGCAGCGCGTTGCCATTGCCCGTGCCGTGGTGATGAACCCGAAACTCATCCTCGCCGACGAACCTACGGGTAACCTCGACTCGAAGAATGGCCTGGAAGTGATGCAGTTGCTCACCCAGCTCAACAACGAGGGCACCACCATCGTCATGGTCACCCACTCGCAGCGCGATGCCGGCTTTGCCCAGCGCATCATCAACCTGCTCGATGGCCAGATTGTGCCCGAGGCCAGGCTCTGACAAGTTTTCATGGTTTGTTTCAAGTTAGAGTATTGGGCAGACGTACTCTGCGAAGACCAGCATCTGCCCCTTCCTTGTAATATTGTAAGTAATACTATTTATTGAACACATTGTGACAGGTGGATCTGCGAAGATGTTCCTGTCTTTTTGTGTCCAATTTTTGTTTCAGAAACGTTTTGAGTTTACCTTCGCATCTTTCTTGCACATATAAATGAATAAAACATAAATGATATGAAAACAATAAAGATTCTGATTGGTTTGGTATTAGCCACGGTAATTGGCTTTTTAGGATTTTGGGGCTACAAATATTATGTTTGTCAAGGCCCTGCGGCTCAACTGGATGGTGATTATTCGGAGTATCTTTCCAAGTGCGCTGTCGAAGCAAAGGATTATGCGAAGGTTAGGAATTTGAACGAGCGCTACTGTATCTTCGTCGATTACAGCATTCCCAGCGGCACACCCAGAGTGTTTGTCTGGTCGTTCGAAAAGGAGAAAGTGGTGTATCGCACCTACACGATGCATGGCCCCGGCAAGGGCAGCACCGCCGAGAAGCCCGTCTTCAGCAATCTGCCGGGTAGCAAATGTTCATCCCTCGGTCATTTTGCCGTGACCAAGGAACATGGCAATCGAAATAAGCGAGGCTATCGAATCAAGGGCCTCGATCTGGCCAACCAGACGGCCTATGGCCGCGGATTGATGATCCATCGTGCCAAGTGGGTGGACAAGAACTGCTGGCGCGAATACATACCGCTGCAGCCCAAGTGCTGCTTAGGCTGCATTACGGTTTCCACAAGAGGAATGAATTATCTGGACAAACTTATAAAGGGAGAAAAGAAGCAAATGCTCCTTTGGACATTTGCTTCAAAAAGTTAGTTTGGTTTCTTAATCAGTAGCCTTGACTTCGTT
>JAEEUA010000306.1 GCA_016286775.1 Bacteroidales bacterium | reverse complement strand
ACCATCAATGCTCCCTACGAGGCAGACATCAAGCAGGCGTTGCTCGATGTGGTTGACTCGGGCTGGTATCTGTTCGGGCAGCAGGTCTCTGCCTTCGAGCAGGAATGGGCCGACTATAATGGTGCACTTCATTGTGTAGCCTGTGCCAATGGACTGGACGCGCTGCGTCTGGTGTTGCGTGCGTGGATTGAGATGGGATATCTGAAGCGTGGCGATGGTGTGATTGTTCCTGCCAACACCTACATCGCCAGCATCCTAGCAGTCAGCGACAACGGATTGATTCCTATTCCCGTAGAGCCCGATCCGGAATCCTATCTGATTGACCCTCGCACGATTGCTCAACTTTTGGAGGATCCAGCATCTTCTCCTGCCTATCCTGTTGCCAAGGATGTCGCGATCCGTGCCATCCTTCCCGTGCATCTCTATGGACAGCGCTGCGAGATGGAGGCTATCGACGAACTGGCTGCTCGTTATCATCTGCTGGTGTTGCAGGACAGTGCGCAGAGTCATGGCATCATGGCAAAGGGTACCTGCGCTTGGAGTTTTTATCCGGGCAAGAATCTTGGTGCCTTGGGCGATGCAGGTGCGGTGACCACCGACGACGAAGCGTTGGCTACTGTGATTCGTCAGTTGGCGTTCTATGGCAGCGAGAGGAAGTATGTGCATCGCTTCAAAGGCGTCAATTCTCGAATGGACGAATTGCAGGCTGCCGTGCTTCGCATCAAGTTGCGTGACCTGGATCGTGCCAATGCCCGACGTGTAGCGATTGCTGAACGTTTTGCCCGCGAGATTTCCAATCCGTCCCTTGTTTTGCCAAAAGCCAAGGCCAATCATGTCTATCATATCTATCCCGTGCTGACTGCTCAGCGTGATGCACTCCTGCGATATCTGCTTGATCAGGGCATACAGACACAGATACACTATCCCTTGGCACCTCATCAGCAGAAGGCTTACAACGAGTGGCAGGCATTGCATTTCCCGATCACCGAAAAGATAGCCGCCCAGGAATTGTCGATTCCTTGTAATCAGTCGATGACCGACGATGATGTTTCGAAGGTTATCGCTGCGCTAAACGCTTGGAGATTCTGAGTAATCCGAATACTCTGAGTACTCTGAATACTCCGATTATTCCGAATACTCTGAGCCCATCTATCCCATCATTTCCATGTTCAAATCCATCTTCCGCACCAATTGGCTGGCAACGCTGAAACTCAACATCAAGTTGCTCCCGTGGCATCAGGTCTGCCGTCTGCCCATCGTGGTGGAGGGTCCTTTGCGCATCGAGATAGGAGAGGGGGCACGTGTTGTTTTGCCCGACGATGCCCCTAAGGGAACTGTCATCCTAGGCAGTCGGCATGAGACTTATAAGGCTGAGGCAGGAAAGGCGCAATTCTCTATCTTTGGAACCTGGGAAGTAAAGGGAAAGATTCGTATCGGCTTGGACAGTTGCCTTTACATCCATCGTGATGCCACACTCACCACAGGTCGTGATGTCTTTGTTGCTCGCGACAGTCAGATAGAATGTGCCGAGCGTGTCTCCATCGGCGACAGTGTCTTGGCAGGAGAGATCTATATCTGCGACAGTGCAGGGCATAGCGTCGCCCATGGTGACGCTGTACAACCCATGACCAAACCTATCATAATCGGCGATGGCTGTTACTTCGGTTTTCGCACTATGGTGCTGCGTGGCGCTGTCGTTCCTCCCCATTCGGTGATAGGCAGTGGAGCTGTTTGTACACGTGATTATAGTGCAGGACATCCCGAAGGACATTTTCTTCTGATCGGTGTTCCTGCCGAAATTAAGGCTACCAACGTTACGCCCGATTGTCACGTTTAGCATTCTTCGTTTTATGGAGGTCCCATCCTACAGATCCATCGTCAAAGGTGCCGGCATTTTCGGTGCAGCCAAGGCAGTCAATATCTTGACGGCCCTGGTGCGTACGAAGTTTGCGGCTGTGCTTTTGGGAACTGCCGGTGTCGGACTGAATGCCCTTTTCAACACGGTTCAGCTTTTTATGAACCAACTGCTTGGCCTAGGTCTTTCGACGGGAAGTGTCAAGACTTTGTCCGAAGCCTATTCCACCCACGACTTTGCCTTCATCGATCAGCATGTGACCCGCGTACGCCATTGGGCTATCCTCTGCGGTGCGGCTGCCATCGTGCTCCTTGCCTTGCTTTCTCCGCTTCTCAGCCTGCTTTATTTCGACACCTTGCATTATGTGCCGCATTTCATGCTCTTGGGCGTGGGCGTGGCGGCACTCATTGTCTGCGACATCGAGCAGAGCGTGATGCGAAGTCTGCAACGTTCCGTCCGTTTGGCGTTCAGCATGCTGCTCACGGCCATCTGTGCCTTGGTCTTCACCGTTCCTTTCTATTGGTGGTTGGGCATACGAGGTGTTATCTTCGCTATCGTCTCCTGTGCCGTAGCTTCTGCCTGCATTTGCTTATGGCAGGGACACAAGACACATCCCTTCCATGTCGACTGTGGGCAGTTCTCCGATTGGAGCGAATTCTGGAAGGCATCGCAGCCCATGCTTCGAACGGGCATGGCTTTTGTCATCACAGGTCTTTTCTTGCAGGGCAGCGATCTGTTCTTGCAGTCGGTGCTGGCCACCACGGCTTCGTTGACGGTCGTTGGTCTTTTCAAGGCGGGCTATCAGTGCGCCTTCACCTATCCGAGCATGATCTTCTCGGGTGTCGCCAACGATTATTTCCCCCGTCTTGCTGCCGTTGCCGACGATGATGTTGCAGGTCGACGCATCGTGGTGATTCGCCAGATTCGCGTTATGTTTCTCATCGCCCTTCCCGTGGTGATTGCAATCTGGCTTCTTGCTCCTTGGGTGATACGTATCCTCCTAAGCGAGGAATTCCTTCC
>JAEEUA010000305.1 GCA_016286775.1 Bacteroidales bacterium | reverse complement strand
GGGATAGGAATTGAAGCGAACAACTACCCCACCGTCACGCATCTTCTTGACCACTTCGCGCGTATAGTCGATACGAGGATCTTGCTCGCCACAAGTTAAGAAGAACACGTCAAACTGTTCGTTGAAGGTCTTGGTGTCGCTGAGGATGCCGGGCACTTCTGTTTCGAGGTCGAAATTGGATGCGCCTCGAATACCGCCGAACATACCCGTAGAGAATACGCCGACATTGGCAAAAACATCGGGGTCGCGCAGTCCGATGTAGAACGACTGCCCTCCTCCCATCGAGAGCCCGCACATGGCACGGCTCTTCCGGTCACGTTTTACACGATAGTTCTTTTCGACAAAAGGAATTATATTCTCGAGGAGTTCGCTGCGGAATGCCTGCATTCCCTGCCAGCTGTATCCGCCGCCGAAGCCGCCATTGCGATTCGCCACATTGCTGTTGGCGCTCACCACGATCATGGGCACGGCCTTGCCCGCTGCAATCAGATTGTCCATGATTTGTGCGGTGCGCCCTTGCTCCATCCATCCGCGATGATCCTCGCCGCCTCCATGCTGGATATAGACCACGGGATAATCCTGTCGGCTCTCATCGTAGCCTGCTGGCGTATAGACCATCAAGGGACGCCAGGCTTCATCAACCTTCGAATAATATTGCATCGTGCGCACTTCACCATGGGGTACATCGTGAACCTCAAAGTCATCCATTCCCTCCTCGGGTATTTCTATGGCACTCGACCAACGTCCACATCCGTAGAACGTTTGGCTGGCAGGATCGGCCACCGAGACGCCATCGACAAGGAGGAAATAGTAATGGAAACCGGGAACCTGAGGTTTGGTGGTCACAGTCCACACCCCTTTTTCGTCCTTGGTCATATCGTATTTGATGCCACAAAGGTCAATCTGGACATTTTGAGCCTCGGGAGCATTTACGCGGTACATCATCGTACCATCTGCCAGTACACGAGGATAGGAATTGACGTTGATGTTGGTCACGGGAGAATACGAACCCTCTGGGAAACTTTCCTGTCCGAAAACCTTGACTGCATTCATAGTGCAGATTCCCATCGTCAGCAAAGTAATTGCGAAAAATCTTGACGCTTTCATAATTTATAAATATGATTAAGGTTGTAACATTATTTCCGAACCCTTGATGATTTCAATATCGCTATACCCCATTCGCGTACCGTTGCTCAACTTGTCAGCCTCGAATTTGAAGACCTTTGCCTTGGTAGGCTCGAAGTTGATGGTTTGCCAAATCGGATTGTTGACGATATTCGAGAACTCACCCGAAGCGAGCTTGGTCCAGTTTTGATAATCGGTCGAAGCCGAAAGCGTATAGTGCGTGATGATGCCATCCTTCGTATCCTGGGGAGGCAGATAACGGAAAGCCGTGAAGGTCTGTTCCGAGTCGAAGTCAATCATCATGAGGTGTGGACTACTGAAAAAGATGTGCAGACCCGATGACTTCTTCTCTCCGCTATCGGGAATATCGGGAGTCAGCTCCGGAGCAAGATAGACCCCCAGCTTTTTAATCTTGGGCTCAAATTTGCTATCCTTGATAGTGAATCGCAGTCGGGTAGCTCTTACCGTAGGGAAACAGATGATGCGGCGGTGGCCGATGGTGGTCAGACCATCGCCTTCCTCGACGAGTTCGTCTTTCAGTGGCTGCCATTCGCCATCAATCTTTGCTTCAAGCGTGAACTTCTTCACACTTTGTCCGAATTGAATCTCCTCCTCGGCAACGAATCGATTGAACGACGTGGGTGCCCCGAAATCGATGACGGTCGAATTCCCTTCGACAGTAATAAAGGCTTTATCGGCAAGGTTATCCTTGAAAACCTCGTCGATCATCTTCTTGAAGGCGATGCCGCGCAGGCTGTCGTTAGGATGGATGCGTCCGTTGGGGGCAATGGGGAAATTGAGCAGCAGAGTCGAGTTGCGTCCAACCGACTTGTAATAGGTGTCCATCAGTTTCGACAGGCTCTTCACATGATCGTTCTCTGTCTCGTGGTAGAACCATCCCGGACGAATGCTGGTGTTGGTTTCGCCAGGGCAAAACACGTCGCCGTCTTCCACACCATAGTGCAGCATCTCATAGGTCGTAGAACCTGTGCTTGGCATCAGGCTCCAGTTGGTTTCGCCCACATTACCTGCTTCCGTTCCTACCCAACGCAGGTCAGCTCGGTCGCCGCCATCGTTCCAGATTAGCGCATGAGGCTGCAGTTCGCGAATCAATCCGAAGGTTTCTGGCCATCCGTAATAGGTCTTGCCGTCTATACGACGCGTCTCGTTGGCACCGCCATACCAGCCGTCACCTCCATTGGCACCATCAAACCATACTTCGAAGACATCGCCATAGTTGGTAAGCAGTTCGCGCAGCTGATTGCGGAAGTAGGTGACATATTCGGGCGTACCATATTGAGCATGGTTTCTGTCCCAGGGCGAGAGATAAAAGCCGAACTTCAGTCCCTCTTCGCGGCAGGCTTCTGCCAATTCACGTACCACATCGCCATGACCATCCTTCCACGGCGTATTCTTCACCGAATAGTCGGTATATGCCGAAGGCCACATGCAGAAGCCGCAATGGTGCTTGGCCGTGAAGATGATGCCCTTCATTCCTGCCTGTTTGCATACACGCGCCCACTGACGACAGTCGAGGTCCGAGGGATTGAAGAGTTGCAGGTCCTCGTTGCCAAAGCCCCACTCCTGGTCGGTGTAGGTATTGAGCGAATAATGGATGAAGGCATACATCTCCATGTCATACCATTCCAACTGCTCGTTCGAAGGCAACGGGTTCAATTGGGCCAACGACACCAACGCGGACAGTGTCACTGTTACAAGGAATGCTAAAACTCTTTTCATATTTTATTATAATTTATTGTCCCAATT
>JAEEUA010000304.1 GCA_016286775.1 Bacteroidales bacterium | reverse complement strand
GCACGACCAATCCTGGCCAAGAATGGTTAGGCGACGATCGGCGCAAGCATTCTCACGGCCGACAAAGTGCTCCATCCCGAAGCGGCATGACCATTCTGCGCACGGATTGGTCATGTCGCTAATCAAGGCATAACCATTCCTGGCACAAATTGGTCATCCTCCGACAGTCGCATAACCAATCCATGCACAAAAACAGTATGTCGCAATCACCGCATAACCTTTCTTGGCATAAATTGGTCATGCCACCACCCTCGCATAACCAATCTTGGCATAAAATGGTCATACCACCCATCCCCGCATAACCAATCTTGGCCAAGAAAGGTCATGCTCCCAAAGAAGAATAACCATTCCTGGCCAAGATTGGTCATGCCGCGGTTGGAGCATTTCACTCCGTCTTGATATTCTCCACCGGATTGCGGAGGGCGACCTGACGGGTTTGGAAGAAGACGACAAGCGCGATGATGACGATGACGACAAGGGCATCGAGAGCGAAGATCCACACGTGGAGTTCAATCTTGTCGGCAAACTGCTCCATCAGCAGCATACTGAAATACCAGCCCAAGGCCACACCGACGATAATCGAAGGCAGGGCGATGATGGCGATACTGCGCAGGAAGAGGCTCTGGAGTTCGCTGACTGTAGCACCCATCACCTTGCGGATGGCAAGTTCACGGGTGCGACGTTGCACCTCGTCGCGAATGTAGCCAATCAGGCCAATGAGCGTAATGAGCAGGGCCGCCAGACAACCGATGAGGATGAGGTCGCGTGTGTGCTGTGTCTCGTGATAGCTGTCGGCAAGTTCGTCACCGTAACGCTTCACCTGGAATTCGGCATCGGGATAGAGGCGGTCGCAAAGCTGCTGAACCGCCGTAATGTTGTCGGGCGTCAGGTCGTTGAACTTCAGCAAGACGTAATTGGCAAAGAGGGTGCCATTGATGAACATAGTGGGACGCTGGTCAAGGTTCACAAGGGTGCCAATCGTGAAGTCCTTCACCACGCCAACGATGGTGAGCGGATGCTCGCGGCCAATCTCTGTGCTCACAACCGATTGTCCTACGACGTCGTCCCATCCCGTAAACTCCTTGAGCATCTGGGCAAATTTCTCATTGACAAGGACTTCGGGCAAAAACCTTTTATCTTCGAGCGGTGACATATTCCGCCCCTGCACAATCGTCAGCCCCATCGTTTCGACAATGCTCGGCTGGGAAAAATACATGCACGCATAGTTGAACAACTCTCGCGTATCTTCGGGCAGCATGATGTTGTTGCCGCTCTGCCACTGCAGGAAGAGCGAATAGGCCGTCGCTGTGCTCTCGACACACGGCAGCTTCTCAATCTCACGGGCCAAGACGATGGTCGAATCCGAAGGATGAGCAATCGGAATATAGGCCACATTCTCATATTCATAACCCATGTCCTTGTTGAGCATATAGTCGTATTGGCGATAGATGGTGCTGAGGATGCAGAGCAGCATGGTGCTCAACACGAACTGGAAGGCCAGCAATGAGAGTTTCCACACGCGTTTGCTTTCGCTATAGAGACGATAGGCATAGGTCAGCGGGATGCGCGAATAGATGTAACCCGGCAAGAGACCACAGCAGAAGAGAACGATGAGACAAACGAGGGCCAGAATGACGTAAGTCTGTGACGAAAAGAGCGTTCCCAAACTAATTCCCATCAGGTCGCGTATCCAATCCTGCCCTGCCCATAGCAGCAGGAACATAATGAGCAAGGCCAAAATCAGATGACCAAAGGCTTCGGCCAGCGTCTTCAGATAGAACTCCCGCTTGGGCGCGCCCATCACCTTGCGCAGTGCCACGAGTCGTGCCCTTGCCACCAGCGAGCTGATAACCACGAGGATGTAATTCATCACAGCCGTGAACAACATCACAAAGGCCACAATCAAGAGGATAATGCAGGTGGTGCGCACCGTCTTGTTGTTCATCCGCTTCTCGCTGACAGGATAAAAGATGAAGCCAAGATCTGTATAACCTGCCGCACGCAGCTCTTCCCATGGATAAATCTCCTGCACCATCACCTTTATCTCGTCCTGTATCTTCTTCAGATCGGCATTGGGTGTGAGACGCACGAACGAATGATAGCGGTCATTGCCATTGAGGTTCTGCGAGCCATCCCACGAATAGATGCCGATGGATGGCAAGGACATCACGATGTCGAGAGTACCGAAGGAGCTGTTCTCGTCGAAATCCTCAAAGATGCCGCTGATGGTCATCGGCTTGCCCGGTGCTGGCACGAAGTCGAACGTCCGACCCACGACATCGCCACCCAGCTTCTCGCTCAGCGAGCGGCTGACGAGGCACTGACCCGGCACGGTCATGATCTGCTTCCAGTCGCCTACCAGAATCCTTGTACCGAAAATATCGAAGAAGCAGGAGTCGGCAAAGATGCAATTTTTGAAACCGTAGCGCTGTCCATTCTCCAGGACGAGTTTCTCGTTTTCGAACTGGCCGGTATAACGTGTGCCCACGACGATTTCGGGCACGTATCGGCACATGGCTGGAACGACACCGCCCGGCGTGGCTCCATACTCGACTTTCTCTCCTCCGTTTCGCTCGAAGTTCTCATAAAGCTCGTACACATGCGCCTTCTCCACGACGCAGCGATCGAAGTTGCGTTCGAGTTCCACCTTGGCAATCAGCACCAGCCCAACAGTCAGGCCGATGGCCAGCGATATGACTTTGATAAGGCCCCCTTGGCCTTTGGGAAATAGGTTCATCATAATATAGACCCCCTCTTATCCCCCTGCTTAGGGGGAAGACTTGTCTGTCGAAGGGTAATTTAATTGTTATATAATGTATAATTTCGCGGCCCAATCCAAGTCCCCCTAAGCAGGGGGATTTAGGGGGTCTTCACTCCACCTTGATACTCTCCACCGGATT
>JAEEUA010000081.1 GCA_016286775.1 Bacteroidales bacterium | reverse complement strand
ACGCAAGCTCCCGTATCGTATCGTGGGCCACTACAAGGGCAGTGAGCTTGTGGGTATGCGCTACGAGCAGCTTTATCCCTGGGTGAAACCCTGCGAGAAGGTGGACGACCTTGCCGCTTCGTACATCAAGGTGTATGCCGCCCAGCATCCAGAGAACGTTTTCGAATATGGCCAGGACCAGTTTGTCGAGATCGCAGAGAAGGCTTTCCGGGTTATTCCCGGCGACTATGTGACCACCGAAGATGGTACGGGTATCGTTCATATTGCACCTACGTTCGGTGCAGATGATGCCAAGGTAGCCAAGGCTGCCGAGGTGCCGGCCCTCTACATGGTCAATCTCATGGGCGAAACTCGTCCGATGGTTGACTTGACAGGCAAGTACTACAAGCGCGAGGATCTGGCTCCTGCCTTCGTCGAGAAGTGTATGGACCTCGAGGCCTACAGCGTTCACGAGGGCTGCTTTGTCAAGAATGCCTATGCTCCCGAGTTCAACAAGGACGGCAAGTACGATGCCATAGCTGCCGAGAAGGCCGATGACCTAAACGTCATCATGAGCCTGGGCCTCAAGAAGGCTCGCAAGGCCTTCAAGATCGAGAAGCATGTCCACAACTATCCCCATTGCTGGCGCACGGACAAGCCCATCCTCTATTATCCCCTCGATTCCTGGTTCATTCGCTCCACCGCATGTCGTGACCGCATGATCGAGCTTAACAAGACCATCAACTGGAAACCCAAATCGACCGGTACAGGCCGTTTTGGCGCATGGCTTGAAAACCTCAACGACTGGAACCTCAGCCGTTCGCGCTACTGGGGAACGCCTCTGCCAATCTGGCGCAATCGTGATACCCGCGAGGAAATTTGCATCGGTTCGGTCGAGGAGCTCTACAATGAGATCGAAAAGGCTGTTGCGGCTGGTGTTATGGAGAAGAACCCGCTGAAGGAGAAGGGCTTTGTGCCACGACTGATGCAGAAGGACAACTACGACAAGATCGACCTCCATCGTCCCTATGTTGACAGCATCATGCTTGTCAGCGAGACGGGCCATGTCCTGACCCGCGAACTCGACCTTATTGACGTCTGGTTTGATTCTGGTGCTATGCCATACGCCCAGATTCACTATCCTTTCGAGAACAAGGAGGCGTTCGACAATGGCAGCGTCTTCCCGGCCGACTTCATCGCCGAAGGTGTGGATCAGACTCGTGGCTGGTTCTTCACCCTGCATGCCATTGCTACGATGGTGTTTGATTCGGTGTCGTACAAGGCAGTTGTTTCGAATGGACTTGTCCTTGCAAAGGACGGTCAGAAGATGTCGAAGCGCAAGGGCAATGCCATCGACCCATTCGGAGCTATCGAGACGTTTGGTTCCGACCCACTTCGTTGGTATATGATCACCAATGCTTCGCCCTGGGAGAATCTGAAGTTCGACACGGATGGTGTGATTGAGGTGAGCCGCAAGTTCTTCGGCACCCTCTTCAACACCTACAAGCTCTTTGCCCTTTATGCCAACATCGATGGCTTCACAGGCCAGGAGCCTGAGGTTGCCTTGGAGCAGCGACCCGAGATCGACCGCTGGATTCTGTCGTCCCTGAATACGCTCATCAAGGGCGTCGAAAGCAACCTCGAGAATTATGAACCGACGATAGCCGGACGCCTGATCGAGACCTTTGTCTGCGACAACCTCTCCAACTGGTATGTCCGTCTGAACCGCAAGCGCTTCTGGGGCGGCGAGATGAACGATGACAAGCTGGCAGCCTACCAAACCCTGTACACTTGTCTGGAGACCGTAGCCAAGCTGATGGCTCCGATTGCACCCTTCTATAGCGACAAGCTGTTCCTCGACCTGAATGCTGTTTCCGGGTGCGACAAGAGCGAGTCGGTACACCTCTCGACCTTCCCGAAGGCTGGAGGAACCGAAGCTGTCCTTGAGCGCAAGATGCAGCTGGCACAGACCGTCACCTCTCTGATCCTCAGTATTCGCAAGGCTTCGCAGATCAATGTGCGCCAGCCTTTGCAGACCGTCCTCTTCCCGGCTGTCGATGCCGAGCAGGCTGCTGACATCGAGGACGTGAAGGACCTCATTCTCGGCGAGACTAACATCAAGGAACTGAAGATAGCTGGCAGCGACAGCCATGTGCTCGTCAAGAAGGTGAAACCAAACTTCCGCGAACTGGGCAAGCGCTATGGCAAGCTGATGAAGCCGCTGGCTGCTACGCTTGGCAGCCTTGAGCAGGAAAAGATAGCCGAACTTGAGAACACCGGCAAGCTGTCTCTACTGATTGAGGGCACGGAGGTCGAAATCACAACGGCCGATATCGAAATCATCAGCGAGGATATGCCGGGCTGGAGCGTAGCCAGCGAGGGACGTGTCACCGTGGCTCTCGATGTCACCGTTACCGAAGAACTTCGCAAAGAGGGCGTTGCCCGTGAGCTTATCAAGCGCATTCAGAACTATCGTAAGGAAGCAGGCTTTGAAGTCACCGATCGCATCCAGATTGTATTCGAACCGAATGAAAAAACAGATGCCGTGGTCGAACAGTTCAAGGACTATATTGCAGGCCAGGTTCTTGCCACCAGCATCTCCATTGGCGCTGTTGGTGCTGATGCGACGAAGCTTCCTATGGCAGACTATGAGATCAATGTATCTATCACCAAATAAAAAACACGATTTATAAGTTATGGCAAACGAAGACAACATCAAAGTCCGTTACTCCGACGAGGAACTTGCTGAGTTTAAGGTTCTCGTTGAGCAGAAGCTCAAGGGAGCTTTGGAGGAGTACAATGAGATTCGCGAGAGCATGCGTCATGCCGACAATGACGACCGTGACACTGCTCCAATGTTCAAGAACATGGAGGATGGCGCCGAAACACTGTCGCGCGAGGAGCTGGGCCTCAAGGCTTCCCGTCTTGAGAAGTTCATCAAGGGCCTGCAGGGTGCCCTGGTGCGCATCGAGAACAAGACCTATGGCATCTGCCGCGTCACGCATCAGCTCATCCCCAAAGAGCGTTTGCGCGCCGTGCCTCATGCTACCCTCAGCGTTGAGGCTAAGGAGAAACGCTTCGGTCAATAAGTAGTATGTAGTGAATACCCGCAAGAAGCAAAGCCTACTGGCCATCGTTCTCTTTCTGGCCCTCGTCCTTATTGACCAGGTCATAAAGATTTACATCAAGACGCACTTCTACCTTCGCGAGTCGGTAGAAGTGACGTCGTGGTTCTACCTCTCCTTCATCGAGAACAATGGCATGGCCTATGGCATGGAGTTTGTCGACAAGTACGTGCTTACGGGCTTTCGCATCCTCATGACGGTGCTTTTCGCCGGGGTGCTCTACAAGGCCATCGGAAAGCGCCTTGTCTCGACAGCCTTCGTCGTTGTCGTCACATTGATTCTTGCTGGTGCCGTCGGCAACATCATTGACTGTATCTTCTACGGACGTTGGTTTACCGACAGCTACGGACACGTTGCCCAATGGGCAGACCCTGCTGCAGGCCTGATGCCCCAGGGCGAATGGTTCAAGGGACGGGTGGTCGATATGCTCTATTTCCCATTGATCAATTTCGATTGGCCCGACTCTTTTCCGGTGGCCGGACAGCTGGTCAACGTCTTGGGATTCTCGTTCCAGTATCCTTCCTGGCTGCCCACCAGCGACGAGCCGTTCATGTTCTTCAAACCAGTATTCAATTTCGCTGATTCCTGCATTTCGGTGGGTGTCGTGCTGCTGATTCTCTTCTTCCGCAAGGATTTTGCTCGCCTTGAGGAAGCCTATAAATCCCAGAAGACGGAAAACAAGAAATAACTTGGCATGCGTAAGCTTCTGTACCTTGTTCTGGCTATACTCTCCCTATCGGTCGTTGCTTCCTGCATCGACCGCCCTGATATTGTGCTTGATGAGGAGCAGATGATCGATTTGCTTGTCGATGTGCACCGTGCAGAAGGCCTGCTCGAGATGCAGCAGCAACTGGGAATGGGACATGGAGAAGATCTCGACACCTATCAGAAGGAGGTGATTGCTGCAGTGCTGCAGAAACATGGGGTGTCGCGTGCCCGTTATGATTCGACATTGATGTGGTATGCCCAGCATCTGAAGCTCCTGACTCGAGTCTATGGCCATGTTGATGAAAGACTGCAGGAGGAGCATGAGATGTGGAGTCTGCAAATCACCGAGTCACGTGATTTCGGCATCAGCATGACCGGTGATTCAGTCGATCTATGGACATTGCGCCGACACCTGATTCTCGATCGTCATCGTCATTCCGATATACTCTTCTGGGAGATTCCGTCCGACAGCAATTTTGTGGACGGAGATACTCTCAGCTGGCGATTCTGCGTAAGTCAGCTTTTACCAGGCCAGAAGGTCCTTGCCTCGATTGCCCTTACCAGGAAGGAACTGACCGAGGAACAATTGCGCCAGATGGGGAAGCGACCCCAATCCGAACCCTTGGGCAATCCGATTGGCTTTGAAGCCCGCACCATCACTGGAAATGGCGGTTACATTTTGAAGGCCAAGGCCGATTCCTTGCAGCCCATCGGCAGCGCCATTCTGGGTCTCGTTCTCCTGAACGACTCCAATAGGGTTTCCCCGGTCTTTGTCGATAGTATAGCCTTGTTACGTACGCACAAATCAAATGAATAAGACTCTAAGATTTTTCCTTTGTACATTTCTCCTGTTCACGGTTTGTGAGATGGGATATGCACAAATGCGTCAGCTGCCAAACGCCTTCAAGGAGTGGATTCATTCCGATGGCTTGAAGCATGCCACTGTGAGCCTTGAGATTGTGCGATTACCGCGCACAGCACCCCAGCAGACGCCTGACTCTCTCAATCCTGCCATCAATCGTTGTCGCGTGCTCTATAGTTATGATCCGGAGCGTCTGATGACGCCTGCTTCGGTGCTGAAGCTGGTCACTGCAGCCACAGGCTTCCGGCTCCTTGGCCCCAACTATGTCTGGCCGGATAGTGTACCGATGATCGATACGGCAGCTGTCGCCCTGCCAGGCCTTGAGCGTTTCAATCCTGACCTTCTTGTCGAAGACATTGAGGAGTATATGCCTGGTCTGGACAATCTGTTGCCCGATAGTGGGCAGCTGTTGATGGATGTGATGGACCGCACACTCGCCGAGAGTCTAAACTTGCAGGCCGAGACGATGCTGCATCTGCTCACCCCTTCCTGCCGCCTCGACAGCGGGCTTTATACGGTGCAGAACTATTGGCGAGCCCGAGGTCTCGACATGGAGTCGCTTGTGATGTATGATGGCTGTGGCATTTCGCCCAGCAATCGTGTCACCGCCCACTTCATCAATTCTCTGCTCGCCGACATGCAGTTCGATGCACCATTCCGCAAGGCGATGGCCGACATAGCCTTGGAGGGAACAGTAAAAGAATTCCTGAAGGGGACACGCCTTTCGGGCCAGGGACAACTGAAGACCGGCACCCTTAAGAATGTCGTTGCATACGCAGGATATATCCGTGGATCGGATGGGCGAACCTACGCGGTCACCTTCTTCGTTTCAAACCATACTTGCAAGCATAAAGAGGTGCGCAAAGACATCGAAAAGCTTCTGCTTTCGCTTATTCCATAATGCAATTCTTTGGTTTTTATCGACATTTTCATTTTTTTAAGCCTCAAAGTAATTGATTTATCCCGGAAAAGCGTTAACTTTGCAGCCAACTTGTGCACATACTAATAAAGTTTGAACTATGGCAAAACTGTTTGTTGTTCCCACACCTGTCGGCAATCTGGAGGATATGACCTTCCGTGCCATCAGTGTGCTCAAACAGGTCGACCTCATCTTGGCCGAGGACACACGCACATCGAGTGTCCTGATGCAGCATTACGACATCCATATGCCGATGCAGAGCCACCATAAGTTCAACGAGCACGAGACATCCGCCCAGATGGCCGAGAAGATTGCAGGTGGACTCAATGTGGCGCTAGTGAGCGATGCCGGCACGCCTGGCATCAGCGATCCTGGCTTCATGCTGGTGCGCGAATGTGTGAAACGCGGCATCGAGGTGGAGTGTCTGCCGGGCGCGACGGCCTTTGTTCCGGCCCTTGTCCAGAGCGGATTACCCACCGAGAAGTTCTGCTTCGAAGGATTTCTCCCACAGAAGAAGGGCCGCGAGACGCGACTGCGTGAAATCGCCCAGGAGACTCGAACGATGATTATCTATGAGAGTCCCTATCGGCTTTTGAAGACCTTGCAGCAGCTGGCCCAGGTGATGGGAGAGGAGCGACCTGCTGCCGTCTGCCGAGAGATCAGCAAGCGATTTGCCGAAACGCAGCGTGGCACCCTCGCCGAATTGATCGGCCACTTCGCTGAAGTTGAACCGAAGGGAGAGATAGTTCTCCTTGTCGGTGGTGCTTCCGAAGGTCCCAAGGAAAAGAAGATACATAGAAACAAATACAAGAACATTAATCAAAACGAAGATCAAGATGAAGAAGATTAGTGCAATGCTCGCAGTCGTAGCGGCTGTGATTCTCGCAGGTTGTAACCAGGTGAGCAAGGAAGAGTATCAGCAGGCTACCAATACCAATGACAGCCTCATGTATGTAGCCCTTCAGCAGGGTAATGAGATTTACGAGCTTTCGACCACGTTGAATGCCGTGAGCGACGAGCTCGACCAGATCAACGGACAGATTGCACTCTCCAACGGAGAGAACCAGGACCTCCTGTCCAAGCGTGAGCGTTTGCTCCAGCAGATTGCTATGGTCAAGCAGACCATCGAAGAGAAGCAGAAGGCGCTTGACGAACTCCAGAAGAAATACAGTGCACAGCTCAGCCAGAACAAGGTGCTCAAGCAGACCATCGATCGCTTGCAGAGCGAGGTGGCAGGCTATGAAACCAAGGTTGCTGAACTCAACGAGGCTGTGGCCAACAAGGAGCAGCAGATCGTTGGTTTGACCGAAACACTGACTGAAGCCCAGGAGACGCTTGCTACCACTGTTGCACAAAATGAGCAGCAGCAGGAGGTCATCAACACACAGGACGAAATGCTCAACACCGGTTTTTATATCGTAGGTGACAAGAAAAAGCTGAAGGATCTCGGCCTGCTCGAAGGTAGCTTGCTCAGCAAGAAGCGCCTGACCAGCAAGGGATTCTCGACCAAGGGCTTCACCAAGATTGATATCCGCGAACTTCATCAGCTTCCTACGGGTTCCAAGAAAGTCGATATCCTTTCCACGCATCCTACCAATTCCTACGAAATGAGTGTGCGTTCCGATGGTACGAAGGTGATTGTCATCAAGGATCCGACTGAGTTCTGGCGCCACTCTCGTTTCCTCGTTGTAAAGACCAAGTAAGAATGCCTTTAATACTTCCCAAGAACCTCCCGGCTATCGAAGCTCTCAAGCAGGAGAATATCTTCGTGATGGACTACGATCGGGCCGATATGCAGCGGATTCGTCCGTTGCGTATCTGTGTGCTCAATCTGATGCCCATCAAGGAGCAGACCGAAAACGACCTCATCCGTTTGCTGTCGAATACGCCATTGCAGGTCGAGATTATCTTCATGATGCTCTCTACCCACGTGTCGAAGAATACGTCGAGCGAACACATGGAGCGTTTCTATACTCCATTCAGTGAGCTGAAATATCGCAAGTTCGACGGCATGATCATCACAGGTGCCCCTGTCGAACAGCTTGAATACGAGGAGGTCAACTATTGGAAGGAGCTTACCGAGATCTTCGACTGGACACGCACCAACGTGCAATCGACCATGTTCATCTGCTGGGCTGCCCAGGCGGGACTCTATCATTTCCACAAGGTTCCCAAGTATCCGCTCGACCATAAGATGTTCGGCATCTTCAAGCACGGCAAGGCCGATCCCAAGTGCCCCATCTTCCGTGGGTTCGACGATGAGTTCTACGTGCCCCATAGCCGTCATTCCGAAGTGCGTCGCGAGGATATCCTGAAGCATCCCGAACTCGAGATCATGGCCGAAAGCCGCGAGAGCGGTGTCTATATGGTGATGGAACGCGATGGACGCGAAATCTATGTCACCGGGCACTCCGAATATGCGCCAGACACGCTGGACAAGGAGTATAAGCGCGACCTCGCCAAGGGCCTTCCCATCGACATGCCTGTCAACTATTATCGCGACGGAAACCCCAATAATGGACCTCTAGTGCGATGGCGTTCGGTAGCCAATCTTTTGTTTACCAATTGGCTGAATTACTACGTATATCAGGCCACTCCATTCGACATCAATGAAATTCAGTAGTTAAAAATTAACAAAAAAGCGCCGATTTAACTGAAATTAAATCGGCGTTTAACATTTTTAAAATTACATCTCTTGCATATATCGCCGAAATAAACTATCTTTGCACCCGATTTTAAGGAATTCAAATGTAAAAAAGACATATAGAAATGGAAAGAGTTGACATTCGTGAGCTCAATGAGCTCATTGAGAGCAAAAGCGCCTTTGTTGGCGTCCTGACCCAAGGTATGGATCAGGTCATTGTGGGACAGAAGCATCTTGTTGAATCGTTGCTGATTGGTCTTCTGGCCGATGGTCATATCCTGCTCGAAGGTGTGCCGGGTTTGGCCAAGACCCTCGCCATCAAGACCCTCGCTCAGCTGATCGAGGCCAAGTACAGCCGCATCCAGTTCACCCCCGATCTGCTCCCCGCCGACGTTATCGGTACGATGGTCTATTCGCAGAAGAACGAACAGTTTTCCGTCAAGAAAGGCCCGATTTTTGCCAATTTCGTCCTTGCTGACGAAATCAACCGTGCTCCAGCCAAGGTTCAGTCGGCACTCCTTGAAGCGATGCAGGAACATCAGGTTACCATCGGCTCCGAGACCTTCAAACTCGACCGTCCCTTCCTCGTGATGGCCACCCAGAACCCCATCGAGCAGGAGGGAACCTATCCGCTCCCTGAGGCACAGTGCGACCGTTTCATGCTCAAGGTTAAGATTGACTATCCCAAGAAGGAGGAGGAGATGAAGATTGTTGCCAACCACCTCGTCGGCATGAAGACCGACATCGCTCCCGTGATGAGCAGCGCCGAGATTCTCGATGCCCGCAAGGTGGTTCGTCAGGTGTATATCGACGAGAAGATCCAGAAGTACATCATCGATATCGTCTTTGCATCCCGCTATCCCGAAACCTACGGCATGGAGTCGCTCAAGGATATGATTGCCTACGGCGCATCGCCACGTGCTTCCATCAACCTAGCTCTTGCTGCGCGTGCCTTCGCCTTCCTCAAGCATCGTGGCTACGTCATTCCCGAGGATGTGCGTGCCATCTGCCCCGATGTCATGCGTCATCGTATTGGCCTTTCCTACGAGGCCGAAGCCAACAACCTTACCACCGAAGAAGTTATCGCCGAGATCCTCAACAAGGTCGAAGTGCCGTAATTATGGAAACCACCGAGTTAATCAAGAAAGTCCGACAAATCGAGATCAAGTCGCGTGGCTTGAGCGCCAACATCTTTGCGGGATCCTACAAGACGGCGTTCAAGGGCCATGGTATGTCGTTTGCCGAGGTGCGCGAGTACCAGTATGGCGACGATGTACGCGACATCGACTGGAATGTGACGGCACGCCAGAACAAGCCGCACATCAAGATCTTCGAGGAGGAGCGTGAACTGACCATCATGCTGATGATCGACGTGAGCGGAAGCCGTGAGTTCGGTACTGCCACGCAGACCAAGCAGGAGCAGATCACCCAGATTGCTGCCACCTTGGCGATGTCGGGCATTCAGAACAACGATAAGATTGGAGTGATATTCTTCTCCGACCGTATCGAGAAATACATTCCTCCGCAGAAGGGCAAGAAGCACGTGCTCGCCATCATTTCCGAGATGCTCAAGTTCGAGCCTGTTCAGCGCGGAACCGACATCAATCGTGCCATCCAGTATGTCTCGAATGCCCAGAAGAAGCGCTGCACCACCATCATCATCAGCGATTTCTTCGATGCGAGGTCCTTCAAGCAGTCGCTTCAGATTGCCAGCTCGAAGCACGACGTCATCGCCATCCAGGTCTATGACCCGCGCGAGACCGAGCTTCCCGATGTCGGGTTTATGAAGGTGCGTGATGCCGAGACGGGTGCCGAGCGTTGGATTGACACCAGTTCGCGTCGGGTTCGTCAGGCCTATTCCGACTGGTGGGCCAGGACACAGGCCCAGATGCAGGATGCGTTCCTCCATTCTCGTGTCGATAGTGTTTCGATACGCACCGACGAGGATTTTGTTCCTGCCCTGCTTTCCCTCTTCAAGCGTCGCAGCTAATATTTTACCCAATAATGAATCGATTATTCAAAACAGCCGCTCTTGTTCTCAGCCTTCTTGGAAGTGTCGCTGCCGGTAGCGCCCAGCAGCCCAAGGTGAGTGTCGAGATGGACTCGACCTACGTCACCTTCGGTTGCCCGATGACGTTCCACCTGCAGGCCATCGTGCCCGAGGGACAGCAGATCATCTTCCCACAGGATGTGCTCAAGCATGGCGGCATCGTGGCCTATGGCGATTCTGCGCAGTACCTGCTGGAGCTCGATACGTTCAAGCCCCTTTCGGTCGATACCGTGCAGCAGGAAAGCGGCTATGTGACTCTCCGTGAGGATGTCACTGTCTTTGCCTTCGATTCGGCCACATTCTATATTCCCCCGTTCGAATTCCTCAGCCAGTCGGGCGATACGCTTCGCACCAACTCCCTTGCCCTCAAGGTCTTTGTGCCCTTTGAGAGCGTGGAGGTCGATCCACAGAAGTTTGTGGGCATCAAGGATGTCGAGGAGCCGGAGTTCGTATTCATGGACTACATCTGGTACTTCCTCATCCCGCTCTTCGTTCTGGCATTGCTCGCTGCAGCATGGTTCGGATGGCAGTATTACAGGAAACACAAGACGAATGCCCCTGTCGTCGTGCACAAGGCGAAGCCGCTTCCTCCGCACGTCATTGCCATGACCGCTCTCGACAACCTCGCCGAGAAGAAGCTTTGGCAGAATGGTCGCGACAAGGAGTTCCACACCGAACTGACCGATATTCTTCGCCAGTACATCGAGGCACGTTTCGGCGTGGCTGCCATGGAGAAGACCTCCGACGAGATTCTCGACGAACTCTACGAGCTTGCCGAGAGCCAGAAGGCTTCGCTCGCCAACCTCAAGCAGATTCTTTCGATTGCCGACCTGGTCAAGTTCGCCAAGTATCATCCGTATGCCGACGAGAACCAGCTTTCGTTTGTCAACTCCAGGATGTTTGTCGAGCAGACCAAGAAGGTCGAAGTCGAAGAACCCGGGAAAGAGAAACCCGAAGAAGAATCGGCAGAAGAGGAGCAGAACAAATCAACAATGGCTGAATAATAATCCATATCAAAAATGCAGTTTGCCAATCCGGGATATTTATTCCTTCTGATATCGCTGATACCCGCCATAGCGTGGTACGTCTGGAAGCAGTCCGAGGCGCAGGCCTCGCTGCAGGTCTCTTCGACCAGCGCCTTCCAGAAGCTGCCCCGTTCGTGGAAGGAGTATCTGCGTCATGTCAACTTTGCGCTGCTCTGTGGAGCTGCTGCCATGACCATTGTTGCCCTGGCCCGTCCGCAGAGCTCCGACAGCTGGAGCCAGTCCAATACGGAGGGCATCGACATCGTCCTTTCGCTCGACGTGTCCAACTCCATGCATTTCGAGGACTTCCGTCCCGACCGACTGGAGGCTTCTAAGGAGGTGGCTTCGCGTTTCGTGGCAGGTCGTCCCAACGACAACATCGGCTTGGTGCTCTTCGGTAGCGAATCCTATACGATGTGCCCGATGACCAGCGACCATGCCGTGGTGTCGAATATGATCAACTCGGTGACATTCGACCTCATCGACGGCGGTTCAACAGCCATTGGTGATGGTCTTGTCACAGCGGTCAATCGCATTCGTTCAGGGCAGGCCAAGTCGAAGGTCATCATCCTTCTGACCGATGGCTCCAACAACTCGGGCGACGTATCCCCCAAGGATGCTGCCCAGGTTGCCCATACCATGGGCGTTCGCCTCTATACCATTGGTGTGGGTTCGAAAGGCGAGTTCGAGACGACCGTAGGCTACGATCCGTTCGGACGTCCGGTTCGCCAGAAGGTCAAGGCCGACATCGACGAGGAGACGCTCAAGGCGATGGCACAGTTCACGGGCGGTCGCTATTTCCGTGCCACCAACAAGAATTCGCTGTCTGAGATCTTCGACGAAATCGACAAGATGGAGAAGACCAAGATGTCGGTGCGTGAGTTCTCGCGCAAGGAGGAGGAGTTCCTGCCCTTTGCCTTGGCTGCCATCGCCCTGCTGCTCCTGCATGTCATTCTTCGCAATACTGTTCTTCGCAATATACCCTAAGCAATGGATAACTTTCGATTTGCCAATCCAAATATACTCTGGCTGCTGCTTGTGATTGTGGCTCTCGTGGTCCTGTTCCTCGTGAGCCGTATGGGCAGTCACAAGGCCTTGCGTCGTTTTGGCGACCTTCGCCTGCTGCGTCCGTTGATGCAGGGAGTCAGCGAAGGGAAACTGCGCGTCAAGTTCGCGATCGAGATGTTTGCCCTTTTCTGTCTCATTATTGCTGCAGCCCGTCCCCAGTTCGGTTCGAAGCTCGAGACTGTCAAGAAGGAGGGCATCGAGGTGATGGTCTGCCTCGATATCTCCAATTCCATGCTGGCCGAGGACATCCAGCCCAATCGCCTCGAGAAGGCCAAGCGAATGTTGTCACGACTGGTCGATAATCTCGACAACGACCAGGTAGGACTCATCGTCTTCGCAGGCGAAGCCTATACCCAGCTTCCCATCACCAACGATTTCGTGTCGGCCAAGATGTTCCTCCAGAGCATCGACCCGCGTATGGTGTCGTTGCAGGGCACGGCCATCGGTGCTGCCATTAATCTGGCGGTGCGCAGTTTCACGCCCAACGAATCATCCGAGAAGGCAATCGTCCTCATCACCGATGGCGAAAACCATGAGGATGATGCCCAGGGAGCTGCAGCCAATGCGCTGGCCAAGGGCATTCATACCAACGTCATCGGAATCGGTTCGACGCAGGGTGCTCTTGTCCCTGACGATTCGGGTCGCCCGGGTTCCTATCGCAAGGATGCGTCGGGCAATCCCGTCACCACTCGTCTCGACGAGCAGATGGCGCAGGCCATTGCTGCAGCCGGACAGGGCATCTATGCCCATGCCGACAACACCAATTCCGCTGTGCAGACGCTCACCGAAAGCCTTGGACAACTCAAGACCACCGAGCTCGAGAGCCATGTCTATGCGGACTACGACGACAAGTTCATGCCTTTCCTCATCCTTGCACTTATCCTTTTACTGATTGATATGTTCCTTCTTGATAAGGCGAATGCCCTGATTCGCAAGATTCGCATCTTTGCCCTCATCGGTCTTTGCATGACGATGTTCGACCCCGCTTTTGCCCAGTCGGCTCGCAAGGCACGCTCTGCCACACGCCAGGGCAATGCGTTCTACCACGACAGCCTCTGGCACGATGCTGAGATGCAGTATCGCCGTGCCCAGGAGCAGATGCCCGCCGATTCCATTTCGCAGTACAACCTGGCCAATGCCCTGCTCCAGCAGCAGGAGCAGGAGAAGGCACAGGATGCCATGTCGTTCTATGGCAAGGTGATCGAGAGTTCCGAGCTCGGCGGCAACCATCGCCTGGCTTCGCTCGCAGCCTTCAATGCCGGCGACATCTGCATGGCAAGTCAGCAGTATGACCAGGCCATCAACTTCTTCAAGCGTGCGCTGCGCAACAATCCCCTCGACGACGAGGCTCGTTACAACCTAATCCTGGCCAAGAAGCTTCTGCAGCAGCAGGAGAACGAGAATCAGGACCAGGAGCAGAAACAGGAGCAGCAGCAACAGCAACAGCAGCAGGAGCAGCAACAGCAGCAACCGCCGAAGCAGGATCAACCTCAGCAGGATCAGCAGCAACAGGAGCAACAGCAGCAGGAACAGCAGCAGCCTCCCCAGAACCAGATGAGCCAGGATCAGGCCGAGGCCATCCTCAACGCAAACAATCGCGATGAGCAGGAGACTCAGGAAAAGGTCAAGCAGCATCAGATGCAGCAGATGAAGCGCCGCAAGACCAACAAGGACTGGTAGTTCTATAGCTTCTTTATAATCAGTGGTTGCTATATCGTTTATAGTTCCTATTTTTCCTATAGTCACTATAAATCCTATAGCCACTATAAAAAATAGTAAAAAAATAATGAGACGCAAATTTCTTTTCACTCTCATTCTAACTTTTCTGACCACAGCGACGATGTGGGCCGCTCCGACATTCCGAGCCCAGGCACCCGGCAGTGTCGCTGTCGGTCAGCAGTTTCGTCTGGAATATGTCGTCACGGCACGTGCATCCGGTATTTCGGTCGATTTGAAGGACACCGGCTTCGAGGTACTCTATGGCCCTACCACCAGTTCGTCGTCGAGCACCAGCATTGTCAACGGGCAGATGAGCTCCGAGGTGCGCACGACGTTCTCGTATGTCCTTTCAGCTACCAAGGAGGGCACGTTCACCCTGCCGGCTGCGACCATCAAGGTCGATGGCGAGACGCTCACCTCCAACAGCGTTTCGGTCAAGGTGCTTCCTGCCGACCAGCAGCCTGCCGGCCAATCTTCCAGTGCCCGCAGCCAGCAGGGTGGGGCACAAGCCAAGTTCAACAAGGACGACGTGCATCTGGTACTTGATCTCTCGAAGACGTCAGCTTACGAGGGGGAGGCGATTGTCGCCACCTTGAAGCTCTATTGGCGCAACACCCAGATGAGCAATCCCTCGGATGTCAAGCTGCCCGACTTCGAAGGATTCACCGT
>JAEEUA010000080.1 GCA_016286775.1 Bacteroidales bacterium | reverse complement strand
CCCGGCATCTATCACGAGAAGCTGGTGGTTCCCGAATCGAAGAGCCACGTTACGCTCATTGCCCGCACCGAAGGCGAAGTGGTCATCACCAACGACGACTATGCCAACAAGGTTTCGCCCATTACGGGTCGCAAGTTGGGCACTTCGGGCTCAGCAACCGCCTATATCTATGCCCCCTACTTCGAGGCCATCGGCATCGTGTTCGAGAATACAGCCTCCAACGAATCCTTTGCACAGGGAGGACGCGGCGTCGGCCAGGCTGTTGCTGCACTGGTTGCCGGCGACTGCGTCGTCTTCCGTCGCTGCAAGTTCCTGGGCCATCAGGACACGCTCTATGCCTATGGTCGAAAGTCCGACCCCAAGACGAAAGAAGCCATCGAGGCTGCCCGGACACAGCGCATCCCCGAGAACATGCAGTCGCGCCAGTACTACGAGGACTGCTACATCGCAGGCTCCGTCGATTACATCTTCGGATGGGCAACTGCCTACTTCAATCGCTGCGAACTGCATTGCGTGGGCGATGGCTATGTCACAGCAGCTGCCACGCCGCAGGGACAGACCTACGGATACGTCTTCAACAACTGCACGATTACGTCCGAACCAGGTGTCAAGACCTATCTGGGCCGTCCATGGCGCCACTACGCACAGACCGTCTTCCTCAACTGCACCCTCGACGAATGCGTCAATCCGCAGGGCTGGCAGACCTGGCCCAGCAAGGAAAGCGGGCTGGATGGCTCCACCACGGCTTTCTATGCCGAATACAACTCGACGGGTGCTGGTGCCAATCCCAAGCAACGTGCTGCCTGGTCGAAGCAGCTCACCAGCAAGATGGCCGAACGCTTCACTGCCTCCGAGGTGCTGAAGGGCTATGATAACTGGAATCCTGTGAAATAAACGACACAAAGAAGCAATCACATTGATCTATCAAATAATTAACTATACTTATTTTTCTTTTAACACGAATTATCGCGAATTATCATTAATTTTTCAGTATGTGTCTATATATGACGTACCTCGCATAATAATTCATGTGAATTCATGATAATTCGTGTTGAAAAAAAAGACAAATATAATTGTCGTTAATTTTGGTTACATACTTAGAAGCAATCACATTATTCATTCAATTCTGATTCTAACAATATGAAAAAAATCCTTCCTCTTGTAAGCCTCCTGCTCCTTCCAGCCTTGAACAGCTGCACCAGTAAGCAGGCCGAACCCGAACCATATTCCGTACGTATGGTGCGTTCCGAACTGGCCCGCAATCCCGATTGCGTTACCATCGACTACAACACCCAGCTGAAGTGGAACTACACACATGGTCTGCTCATGCAGTCGATGCTCCTGGCCGAACAGCAGTATCCCGAGCTGGCCGAAGTGGTCGATCCCTACGTGAAGCACTATGTCGATACGATCATCCATGCCGATGGCAGCATCGAGCGCTACAAGCTCACCAACTATACGCTCGACCACATCAATGCCGGCAAGATGCTCATGCTGGCCTACGACAAATGGCCCGAACCCCGTATGCGCCAGGCACTTGACACCCTTTATACCCAGCTGCAGAGCCATCCTCGTGTCAGCGAAGGCGGCTTCTGGCACAAGAAGGCCTATCCCTGGCAGATGTGGCTCGACGGCATCTACATGGAGGCTCCCTTCTATGCCGAATATGCCAAGCGCTACCTCACCGGCGAGGCACAGCAGAAGGCCTACGACGACGTGGTCAACCAGTTCATGGTCGTAGCCCGTCACACCTATGACCCTGCCAATGGCCTCTATCGCCATGCGTGGGACGAGAAGCACGAGCAGAAGTGGGCCGATCCCGCAACGGGACAGGCTCCCCACGTCTGGGGACGTGCCCTGGGCTGGTACACGATGGCTATGGTCGATGTTCTGAGCTTTCTTCCCGAAGACTATACTGGTCGCGACAGCATCATCTCGCTGCTCCAGCCGCTTTGCGAGAAGCTCCTCCCCCTCCAGCAGCCCTCGATGGCCTGGCAGCAGGTCATCGACCAGACCGGACGCGAAGGCAACTACGACGAGGCATCGTGCACTGCCATGTTCGCCTACACCTTCATGAAGGGTGCGCTGCTCGGTGTCCTGCCCGCCGACTATTGGGAGAAAGGCTACAAGACCTGGGAGGGCCTGAACCAGCACTTCATCTGCGAAGATGTCGATGGAGAGGGCAATCCGACAGGCACCATCAGCCTCACGCGCATCTGTGGCGTGGCTGGCCTCGGAGGCACTCCCTACCGCAGCGGCGACTACGACTACTATATCAACGAAATCATTCGCGACAACGACCCGAAGGGTGTCGGCCCCTACATCATGGCCTCTCTGCTGGCCGAGAAATACGGTGCCACGCTCAAATGACCTCATGCTGACAAGCAAACAATTCATATAACTCCATAAATCACAACCATTATGTTCAAATTTTTAAGTGCACGCCATCGCAGCACATACACCCATCTGGCCTTGAAATACAAGGTATGGCCCGAGAAGGTCTATAAGCTCGCACATGGCAAACATGCTCATTCGAAGAAGGAACACCAGATCGTTCACGAACTCCTTGCCTTAGGCATCATCCATCGTCACTCCGACTCCCAGCTCTCGCACGACGACAAGGTAGTCTTCGAGAAGGACGAATAAGTGCCGGTCCGAATGGGCAAAAGTTATCCCCCGCCACAGATTCTTGTAGCGGGGGATAATCATTTAGAGTTCAGTCGAATTAATGGTTCTGTCGAATTTATAGTTCTTTCGAAGCTCCTTTGAATTTCTTCAACGATCAACGACGTCCGCTGCGGGCATGTCCTGCGCCTGTGCCCGACTGGGTCTTGCCGCTGTTGCTGGGCTGGGTGGTGCCTGAGCTACGAGTGGGTGCATTGTCGCGGTGGTTGATCTGAGGCGTATTCTTGTTCTGCCCCTTGCGCTGGTCGTTGTAGCGGCTATCGCGCTCGCGATCGTTCTGGTTGCGGTTGTTGTAGCCGTTCATGGGCTGGCCACCCTTCTCGCGACGATTGTTGCCGAAGTCCAGACGCTGGTGGCTATCCATGTCCTTCGAACCGTGGATGTGGTGAGGCTTGGGATCAATCGAATGACTGTAGCGATGGTCGCGATGATAGAAGCCATCCGAATAGTTCCTGCGGGAATGAGCGCCAGAATAATGCCTGAAGATGCTGGGTGCATCGAAGTAGTAGAACTTCGGATTGTTGTAGATCTGATAGACCCTGAAGCGCCAGCTGCCGCGATAGGTATAGACGGGACGATAGAAGTACTCCAGTTCGAGGAAGCGGCGATACTGGGCAGCGGTCAGGATGAAACGCATGTCGTCGTTACGCCAATCCAGGTAGGTATAGTACGTGTTGATGGCAGACAGGTAGCCTCTTGCCACATCGTCCAGGATGGGGCTGATGGCAAAGAGGAAGTCAAAGTTGATCTCGTAGCAATCGTCGTACTGCTGAGGGGTCATGTCGAGCTCCCATGCCATGCGATCGCTTAGGAAACGTGCCGTTTCACGAATCTTGCTGGTTGACATTGCAAACACCTGAGTCATGGTCAGGAGTGCGACTGCAAGGGTAACAAATAACTTTTTCATAGTGTTGATGTATTAGTGGTTGAACATGTTTTCTATGTTATTTTCGATTTTAGGACAAAAGATGCCGATATTAGTTTAAATAATAAACGGAAGAATGCAAAGTTTATTGCATAGAAAGCGAATAAAAACTCAACTTTCGCGAAATGCGGAAGTTGAGTAGGGATTATCTAAGGGATTTTAAGGGAATCAGATCAACGGGATCCCCGCCTGGGCACATTGCTGGCGCATCTCTTGAGGCCAGATGCTCGACTGCGTCTCTCCGATGTGTGCCTTGTGGAGCAGGATCATGCAGAGTCGGCTCTGTCCGATGCCGCCGCCGATCGACAAGGGCAGCTCGCCCTCGAGCAGACGACGATGGAAGTAGAGTCCCACGCGCTCCTCCTTGTTGGTGAGCTTCAGCTGGCGAAGCAGGGCCTCGGCATCGACGCGAATGCCCATCGACGACAGTTCCATGGCAGCATTCAGCACCGGGTACCACACCAGCAGGTCGCCGTTCAGCCCGACAAAACCCTCCTCGTTCTCGGTGGTCCAGTCGTCATAGTCCGGAGCGCGCATGTCGTGCTCCTTCCCGTCGGCCAGCTTGCCGCCGATGCCCATGATGAACACGGCGCCATGCTTCTTGCAGATCATGTTCTCGCGCTCCTTCGGCGACAGGTCGGGATAGAGCTGGCGCAGCTGCTCGGCATGGATGAAGAAGATGTCCTCGGGCAGGAAGGGCTTGATGGTCGGATAGGTCTCGCAGATGTAGAACTCCGTACGCAGTATGGCCGAATAGATCTTGCGCACAATCTTCTTCAGGAACTTCACGTTGCGGTCCTCCTTGCGCATCACGCGCTCCCAGTCCCACTGGTCCACATAGAGCGAATGGGTGTTGTCCAGCTCCTCGTCGGCGCGGATGGCATTCATATCGGTGACGATGCCGAACCCCTCCTCGATCTTGTATTCTGCCAGCGTGTTGCGCTTCCATTTGGCGAGCGAATGAACCACCTCCGCACGGGCTTCCTCCATGTCCTTGATCGGGAAGTTCACGGCACGTTCCACGCCGCTCAGGTCGTCGTTCATGCCCAGGCCCTTCAGGACGAAGAGGGGGGCCGTGACGCGACGAAGGCGCAGCTCGGTGCTGAGACTTTGCAGGAAGAAGTCCTTGATGTTCTTGATCGCCTGTTCGGTTTGTTTCAAGTTAAGAGCAGGTTTGTAGTCTGCAGGAATGATCAGTCGGCTCATTGCTATCGGTTAATTGTTCGTGTCTTGTTGAAATTTCGGACGCAAAGATACGCATTAAAAATCATTTTGGCAAATTATTATCCGACAAAATTGCTTTTTGTTCGAAAAAATTGCAGTTTTGCGTTAAAAAGTAATATACAAATACAAAAACACGGGATAATTGTTACGATTATCCCGTGTTTGTATAGAAGGAGCAGACAAGCGTCTTATTCGTACTCCTGCCAGCTCTTGATCTGGATGTCCTTCTGCTCCTTCTGGGTGAATGCCTCGATGAAGGCGCTTGCCAGGCGGGCATTGGTCATCAGGGGGATGTTGTGGTCGATGGCACCACGGCGGATGCGGTAGCCATTGGTCAGCTCGCGCTTCGAACGGTTCTTCGGGATGTTGATGATGAGGTCGAACTTATGGGCCGCAATCATGTTCATCACGTTCAGCTCCGAATCGGGGTGCTCATCGGGCCAATAGACGCTCGTGGCCTTCACGCCGTTGTCCGTCAGGAAGCGTGCCGTGCCGGCCGAAGCATAGATGGTGTAGCCTGACTTGACCAGCGAGGCAGCCGCATCGAGCAGGGCCACCTTCGACTTCACCTCGCCCGACGAGATCATGATGGCCTTGTCCTTCGAAGGCAGCTTGTAGCCCGTGGCAATCAGGGCGTTGAGCAGAGCCTCGTCGAAGTCGTCGCCCAGGCAGCCCACCTCGCCCGTCGAGCTCATATCGACGCCGAGCACGGGGTCGGCATTCTGCAGACGTGCAAACGAGAACTGCGAAGCCTTGACGCCGATGCGGTCGATGTCGAACTCGCTCTTGTCGAGCTTCGTGTAGGGAGCGTCGAGCATGATGCGGGTGGCTGTGTCGATGAAGTTGCGCTTCAGCACCTTCGAGACAAAGGGGAACGAACGCGAGGCGCGCAGGTTGCACTCGATCACCTTCAGGTCGCGTCCCTTGGCCAGGTACTGGATGTTGAACGGACCCGAGATGTTGAGTTCCTTGGCAATGGCGCGCGACACCTTCTTGATCTGGCGTACCGTGGCAAACGAGATGTTCTGCACGGGGAAGCACATGGTGGCATCGCCCGAGTGGACGCCTGCATATTCGATGTGCTCCGAGATGGCATACTCCACGATCTCGCCCTCCTGGGCCACGGCATCGAACTCGATTTCATTCGTGTCGGTCATGAACTGCGAGATCACCACGGGATACTCCTTCGAAACCTCGGAGGCCATCTCGAGGAAGCGCTTCAGCTCGTCGTCGTCGTAGCAGACGTTCATGGCAGCACCCGAAAGCACGTACGAGGGACGCACCAGGACGGGGTAGCCCACCTCGTCGATGAACTTCTTCACATCCTCCATCGAGGTCAGTGCGCTCCACTTCGGCTGGTCGATGCCCAGCTTGTCGAGCATGGCGCTGAACTTGCTGCGGTTCTCGGCGCGGTCGATCGAGACGGGCGAAGTGCCCAGGATGGGTACCGACTGGCGATGGAGCTTCATGGCCAGGTTGTTGGGGATCTGTCCGCCCACCGAGACGATCACGCCGCGGGGCTGCTCGAGGTCAATCACGTCGAGCACGCGTTCGAACGAAAGCTCGTCGAAGTAGAGGCGGTCGCACATGTCGTAGTCGGTCGAGACGGTCTCGGGGTTGTAGTTGATCATGATCGACTTGTAGCCCAGCTTGCGTGCCGTGTTGATGGCATTCACCGAGCACCAGTCGAATTCCACCGACGAACCGATGCGGTAGGCGCCCGAGCCGAGCACCACCACCGACTTCTCGTTTGCGTAGTAGTTCACGTCGTGGCCCTGCACGGCGTAGGTCATGTAGAGGTAGTTGGTCAGGTCGGGATGCTCCGAAGCCACCGTCGGGATGCGCTTCACGGCAGGCAGGATGTTGAGCTTCTTGCGAAGGGCGCGAACGGCCAATACCTCCTTCTCCATGTTGCTGCCCTGGTGGGCATTCAGCACGAAACGGGCAATCTGGAAGTCCGAGAAGCCCAGCACCTTGGCCTTGGTCAGCACCTCGGTGGGCAGCTGGTCGAGCGACGTATAGCCTTCGAGCACGTGCTTGTAGTCGACGATGTTCTTCATCCTTTCGATGAACCAGGGGTCGATCTTCGTCAGTTCATAGAGGCGCTCGATGCTGTAGCCCTCCTCCAGGGCCTGTGCGATGGCGAAGATGCGCAGGTCGGTCGGGTTCGAAAGCTCCTCGTCGAGGTTGTCGAAGCGTGTGTGGTCGTTGCCCACAAAGCCGTGCATGCCCTGTCCGATCATGCGGAGGCCCTTCTGCAGCATCTCTTCGAACGAACGTCCGATCGACATGATTTCGCCCACCGACTTCATCGACGAGCCGATCTTGCGGCTGACGCCCACAAACTTCGTGAGGTCCCAGCGCGGGATCTTGCAGATCATGTAGTCGAGCGACGGGGCGACATAGGCCGAATTGGTTGTTCCCATCTCGCCGATCTGGTCGAGCGTGTAGCCCAGGGCGATCTTGGCAGCCACAAAGGCAAGCGGGTAGCCTGTGGCCTTCGAGGCAAGGGCCGACGAGCGCGACAGGCGCGCATTGATCTCGATGATGCGGTAGTCGTTGGTCTCGGCATTGAAGGCGAACTGGATGTTGCACTCGCCCACGATGTTCAGGTGGCGCACGCACATGATGGTGAGCTCCTGCAGCATCTTCACCTGCTCATCGGTCAGCGAACAGGTCGGAGCCACCACAATCGACTCGCCCGTATGGATGCCGAGGGGGTCGAAGTTCTCCATCGAAGCCACGGTGAAGCAGTGGTCGTTGGCGTCGCGGATGCACTCGAACTCAATCTCCTTCCAGCCCTTCAGCGACTCCTCTACCAGAACCTGTGGCGCGAAGGTGAAGGCGCTCTCGGCGATCTCCTTGAACGTAGCCTCGTCGGGGCAGACACCCGAACCCAGGCCGCCCAGGGCGTAGGCCGAACGGATCATCACGGGGTATCCGATCTTGCGGGCGGAAGCCAGGGCATCCTCGAGGTTCTCGCAGGCATGGCTCACGGGCACCTTGGCGTCGATCTTGTTCAGCTCCTTCACGAAGAGGTCGCGGTCCTCGGTGTTCATGATGGCCTCCACACTGGTGCCCAGCACCTCCACGCCGTATTCCTTCAGCACACCCTTCAGGTAGAGCTCGGTGCCGCAGTTCAGCGCCGTCTGTCCGCCGAAGGCCAGCAGGATGCCGTCGGGGCGCTCCTTCTTGATGATCTCGGTCACGTAGTACGTGTTGACCGGAAGGAAGTACACCATGTCGGCTATACCCTCGGAGGTCTGGATAGTTGCAATGTTCGGATTCACCAAAACAGAACTAATACCCTCTTCACGCAAAGCTTTCAGAGCCTGGCTACCCGAATAGTCGAACTCTCCAGCCTGTCCAATCTTCAAGGCTCCCGAGCCAAGAACCAGGACTTTCTTCAGTTTCTTCTTCATTGTTGATGAAATTAATAATAACGAGTTATAGAATGGTAGGGTTGAATTTTTTGTTCAAAGATATTTGGGGATATTTGGAGATATTTGGGGACATTTGGGGATTTTTGGGGATATTTGGGGATTTTTGGGGACGTCACCTTCGCCTTGTAAAGAACCGGACCCAAGAAACATACGTCCCTTAAAATCCCTTAGATTCCCTTAAAATCCCTTAGATTCCCTAAGAGAAATCCCTTAAATCCCTTAGATTCCCTAAGAGAAATCCCTTAAAATCCCTTAGATTCCCTAAGAGAAATCCCTTAAAATCCCTTAGATTCCCTAAGAGAAATCCCTTAGAATCCCAATTCCTTCTTCAAATACCTGGTTGTCCAGGTATCGAAGCGTTCGCAGATCTCTTCGGGCGTACCGCAGGCCGTCAGATGTCCGCCTGCCGAGCCGCCGTCGGGGCCCATGTCGATCAGGTAGTCGCAGCACTTGATCACGTCCATGTTGTGTTCGATGACGATTATCGTGTTGCCCTTCTCCACCAGCCGGTTGATGCACGACATCAGGACGCGGATGTCCTCGAAGTGCAGGCCTGTGGTGGGTTCGTCCAGGATGTAGAGTGTCTTGCCGGTCTGCTTCTTCGAAAGCTCGGCGGCAAGCTTGACGCGCTGCGACTCGCCGCCCGACAGTGTCGTCGAGGGTTGTCCCAGCTTGATGTAGCCCAGGCCCACCTCCTGCAGCACCTTGATCTTGTTCAGGATCGAAGGCACGTTCTCGAAGAACTCCACGGCCTGGTTGATGGTCATGTCGAGCACGTCGGCTATCGACTTTCCCTTGAAGCGCACCTCCAGGGTCTCGCGGTTGTAGCGCTTGCCCTGGCACACCTCGCAGGGCACCATCACGTCGGGCAGGAAGTTCATCACGATGGTCTTGTAGCCGTTGCCCGAACAAGCTTCGCAGCGTCCGCCGCCGATGTTGAACGAGAAGCGTCCCGGCTTGTAGCCGCGCATCTGTGCCTCGGGCAGCTGCACGAAGAGGTTGCGGATGTCCTGGAACACGCCCGTGTAGGTGGCGGGGTTCGAGCGGGGTGTGCGGCCCAGGGGCGACTGATCGACGGTCACCACCTTGTCGATGTGCTCCAGTCCCTCGATCGAGGCATAGGGCAGCGGTTCGGTCAGCGAGCGGTAGAACTTCTGGCTCAGGATGGGCTGCAGCGTACCGTTGACGAGCGACGACTTTCCCGAGCCCGACACGCCGGTCACGCCGATCAGGCAGCCCAGCGGGAACTCGATGGTCTCGCCCTTCAGGTTGTGGCCCTTGGCGCCCTTCAGCACGAGCTTGTGTCCGTTGCCCGTGCGGCGCACGGCTGGCACCTCGATGCGGCGGCTGCCGTTCAGGTAGTCGCTGGTCAGGGTGTGCTGCTCCAGCATCCGGTCGGGCGTGCCCTGGAACACCACGTTGCCGCCCTTGCGTCCGGCGCCCGGTCCGATATCCACCAGGTAGTCCGACTGCAGCATCATGTCGCGGTCGTGCTCCACCACGATGATGGTGTTGCCGATGTCGCGCAGCTTCTTCAGCGACTGGATGAGCAGCTGGTTGTCGCGCTGGTGCAGTCCGATCGACGGCTCGTCGAGGATGTAGAGCACGTTCACGAGCTGCGAACCGATCTGGGTGGCGAGGCGGATGCGCTGCGATTCGCCGCCCGACAGTGTCATCGACGGACGGTCGAGCGAAAGGTAGCTCAGCCCCACGCCCAGCAGGAAGCGGATGCGTGCCGAGATCTCCTTCAGGATTTCGCTGGCGATGCTCATTTGGCGCTCGGTGAGCTTCGCGGGCAGCTGGTCCACCCAGGCGGCGAGTTCGGTGATGGTCAGGGCGCTGGCTTCGGCGATGTTCTTGCCGTCGATGTAGTAGTGCAGCGACTCCTCGTTCAGGCGCTGGCCATGGCAGCAGGGGCACACCTGCATGGTGCTGAACGACTCGGCCCAGCGGCGTTCCTTCGCCGAAGCGTCGTCGCCTGCCGCATCCTTCAGGTACTTCACCAGTCCCTCGTAGGGCATGGTCATCATCGAGTAGCCCACATGGTCCTCCGACACGTGGTACGACTGTCCGGTGCCGCTCAGTACGGCCTCGATGGCCTCTTCGGGCAGGGTGCTGATCGGGTCGTCGATCTTGCAGTCGTAGGTCTCCAGCAGGGCTTCGATCTGCCAGAAGATCATCGACTTCTTCTGCTTGCCCAGGGGGACGATGCCGCCCTCGGCGATCGAGAGCGAGGTGTCGGGGATGATCTTCGTGCGATCGACCATCGACACGGCGCCCAGGCCGTGGCAGTGGGGGCAGGCGCCCATGGGGCTGTTGAACGAGAAGTCGTGCGGGGCAGGCTCCTTGTACGAGAGGCCGGTGGCGGGGTCCATCAGCGAACGCGAGTAGTACTTCAGCTTGTCGCCGCAGAGGATCATCATCATGCCCTCGCCGTGGCGCATGGCCAGGCGCACGCTGTTGCGCAGGCGCTGGTCGTCGATGGCCTCCACGCGCATCTTATCGACCACCAGCTCGATGGAGTGGTTCTTGTAGCGGTCGAGCTGCAGGCCGTGCAGGATCTCGCGCATCTCGCCGTCGATGCGCACGTTCAGGTAGCCCTTCTTGCGCAGGTTCTCGAACAGCTCGCGGTAGTGTCCCTTGCGGTTGCGCACCAGGGGAGCCAGCAGATAGACGCGCTGTCCCTCGTAGTCCTTCAGGATGAGGTCGATGATCTGGTCTTCGCTGAAGCGCACCATCCTTTCGCCGCTCAGGTAGCTGTATGCTTCGCCGGCGCGGGCATAGAGCAGGCGCAGGAAGTCGTAGATCTCCGTCGTGGTGCCCACCGTCGAGCGCGGGTTGTGGTTCACCGTCTTCTGCTCGATGCTGATCACGGGCGAGAGGCCCGAGATCTTATCGACATCCGGCCGCTCCAGGTTGCCCAGGAAGTTGCGCGCGTAGCTCGAGAAGGTCTCGATGTAGCGGCGCTGTCCTTCGGCATAGATCGTATCGAACGCAAGCGACGACTTACCCGAGCCCGAAAGACCGGTCACAACCGACAAGCTGTGACCGGGTATCGTGACGTCTATATTTTTGAGGTTGTGGACTCTTGCGCCTAATACTTCTATTGCCATATTAAAACATTGCCCGTCAATTTTGACGGGCCAGTTAGTGTCGCCCTTCGGAAAGGACGGGGGTGATTATTCGACAGCTTGTGCTTTCCAGCCGAGGGCGGAAGCGCCAAGCACAGCGGCATCTGCGCCGGCGAGGCCTGAGGGCAGTACCTTGATCTTGCCCTTCCAGATCTGCAGGAGGTTCTCCTCCATGGCCTTCACGATGGGCTTCATCAGCAGGTCGCCGGCGTTGGCAAGGCCGCCGAAGAGGATGATGGCCTCGGGAGCCGAGAACGATACGAAGTCGGCGAAGGCCTGTCCCATGATGCGTCCGGTGAAGTCGAAGATTTCCTTGGCGAGGGCGTCACCGGCCTGAGCGGCGTCGAACACGTCCTTCGAGGTGATTTCGGCAGCCTCCAGGTTGCGGAGCGACGAGGGAGTCTCGCGGGTCGAAAGGAATTCGCGGGCAGTGCGGGCAACGCCCGTAGCCGAGCAGTAGCACTCCAGGTGGTCCACCTGGCCGCAGCCGCAGGGACGGTTGCCGACGTGGCGGATATGTACGTGGCCCAGTTCGCCGGCAAAGCCGTCGTGGCCATAGACCAGTTCTCCGTTGATGACGATGCCCGAGCCGACACCCGTTCCGAGGGTGATCTCGATGAAGTCGCGCATGCCGCGGGCAGCGCCGTAGGTCATCTCGCCGATGGCAGCTGCATTGGCGTCGTTCGTCACAGCCACGGGGATGCCCAGTCGGTCGTACAAGGCATTAGCCAAAGGTAATACGCCTTTCCATGGAAGATTTGGAGCATATTCAATCGTGCCGGTGTAATAGTTGCCGTTGGGGGCGCCGATGCCGATGCCCGTGATCATCTGCGGACCGCCCACCTGCTCGAACAGCTCGCCGAGCGCGTTGGCGATGGCGTCGATGAAGTCACCGAACTCGATATAGGCCTTCGTCTTGATCGAACCCTTGGCAACAACCTTGCCACGACTGTCAACAATACCCATCACGGTGTTGGTGCCACCGCAATCGATACCTACTACATAAGGTTTACATGTAACCATAATTATTATATATTAATTAATGTGTAAGGGAATCCTTATTTCGGCGGCAAATATACTCATTTTTTGCGAAACTTGCAAGAAAACGCACGCGTTTTTTTGATTTTTTAGTGCAAATTCCTGCTAAATTACCTCAGTCGTAATACCTGCCCCTCATGTACGGTGGCCGAAACGAGCTTATTTCGGCGCATCAGGCTCTTGATGGTGACGCCGTAGAGCTGCGAGATGCTCCACATCGATTCGCCCGCCTTGACGCGGTGGATGGTGAATTCCTTGGGTGCCTTGTTGCGCTTGGCCTGCAGGTAGATGATGTCGTTCTCCTTCAGCACCGAGCGCTTCGTCAGGTCGTTCCAGCGGCGCAGGGTGCGCTCGTTCACGTGGTAGGCCTTGGCGATGGCGGCGAGGTCGTCGCCCTTCAGGCAGCGCACGTACTTCAGTCCGCGCTTGGCGCTGGTCACGTAGAGGGTGCGCTTGGCCGTGGTCACCTTTGTGCTGTTCGGGATGTCATAGACGTCCAGGTGGTTCGCCTCGATCAGGTTGATCAGCAGGGTGCCGTACTTCGGGTTGGTCGCGTAGCCGCAGGCCTTGAGGCCGTTTGCCCAGCTCTCGTAGTCGCGGATGTCCAGCTTGAACAGGGGCGCATAGCGCGGGTTGGTCTTCAGGAAGGTCGAATGGTACTCGTAGCCCTCGGCCACGCTGCCGAACTTGCAGAACGGCTCGTTCGCTGCATCGTCGTCGCAGAGCACCGTGGGGCCCTTCCAGTTGCGGCTGTAGGCCTTGATGCCGAAGTGGTTGTTGGCCACCACGGCGAGGTAGCTCGAGCCGTAGCCCGACTCCAGGATGCCCTGTGCCAGGGTGATAGAGGCAGGCACGCCGTGCTTGCGCATCTGTTCGCGCGCCATCTTCGAATACTTTTCGCAGTACTCCTCTACGGTCATGCGCGGGCCCATGGGCGGGCATTTCGCCTTTTTTGCGCTCATCAGGGGCGAAAAACAGAGCTGTAGGAGAGCAAATGAAACCAAAACGAGGCATTTTTTGCAGAAAGTTGTGCCTGTTGCTTGCATATTTGATTTTTTATCCATATATTTGCGGTGATAAAAGACATTCCGAAAACTTCCAAAGCCTATGAAAACCCTGGAAATCGCCGCAAAGATACACATTTTAGATGAATCTGAGCTAACTTTCGAGCAAAAAAACGTCGTTGAAGCCGCAAAAAGTGCCACTTCGCGCTCCTATTCGCCCTATTCGCACTACAAAGTGGGTGCTGCCTGCCTCCTCGACAACGGGGAGATCATCACCGGCAGCAACCAGGAGAACGCCGCCTACCCCAGCGGACTCTGTGCCGAGCGCACCGCCGTGTTCTATGCCCAGAGCCGCTACCCCGATGCCCGCATCCTCAAGCTGTGCATTGTCGGCAAGACGGCCTCCGATGTCTTCTCGCGCGAGGTGTGCGCTCCGTGTGGCGCCTGCCGGCAGGTCATTCTCGAGGCCGAGTACCGGAGTGGTGCGCCCATCGAGATCCTGCTGCCTTCACAGGAGGGAATCTATGTCCTGAATGGCATCTCCACCTTGCTACCTTTTGGATTTACTTACAAAGAAGTGAAGGAAACGTAATTTAAAATCATTTTTTTTAGACCCGTTCGAGTTATCAACATTCTAAATGTAGCTTTTTCAAGCGGAAACGAGCGGAATATTTCGCCCAAAAGAATGTTGATAACCCTCGGGGAGCCACTTGGTCAGTCGGCACTATCTGCCTAATTTTCAGTACGTTGTTACATCCGTCCGCGCACCCTTTTCGTCTGGGGGTCAAAAGCGGGATGGAAATTGAAAATCAAAGAGTTAGATTTTTCCAAATTTTTCGGCAAAAATTTTGCTCTTGCACCGTAATTTTTTTTTCCATATCTTTGCCACCGCGAAAGGATAATTCGCCCCTTTCGCAACCCTTCGAACCGTTCGAAACCCTCAACCCCCTCGCTTCCCTCGGACGCGACCAACGGGAGCAACCCCTCGAACCCTTCGAACCCTTCGAACCCCTCAAACCCCTCAAACTACTCAAACCCTTTATAACGCAAGTATAATGGCTGCTCAATACGAGACACAATGGGATCAATGCCTCGCCATCATCAGGGATAACCTGCAGAACGAGGAGGCCTACCAGGCCTTCTTCGCGTCTGTCCATGCTGGCAGCTATGAGGACGGCAAGCTGACGTTGCTCGTCCCCTCCCACTTTGTCTATGAGAAGCTCGAATCCGACCAGTATTTCGACCTGCTGAAACGAACCTTGCAGCGCATCTATGGCCCGCAGATCCGGCTGGGCTACAAGGTGGCGGTGGTCAAGCCCCACCCCTCCGAGACACCACACGACGAAAACACATCCATCCGGCTCAATGCTCAGAACGGGCAGGCAAGCAGGCAGGCTCCAGAATTCGATACTCATCTCAACCCCAATTGCACTATCAGCAC
>JAEEUA010000303.1 GCA_016286775.1 Bacteroidales bacterium | reverse complement strand
CTTGAAGATATTGGCGATAAGCGTAAGCAGATAGATGGGGTCGAAAGGCTTGCTGACGTAGGCATCGGCTCCACAATCGAGACCCGTGATCTGGTCGGAAGTGGTGGTCTTTGCCGTAACGAGCACCACAGGGATATGGCAGATCTGCGGGTCGTTCTTTATCTCGCGGCATAGTTCGTACCCATCCTTCCTCGGCATCATCACGTCGCTCAAGATCATGTCGGGCTCCTGCTTGGCAATGGCCTCAAGGGCACCATCGGCATCAAAGCGCGAACGTACCCGATAGGATTGTCCAAGCAGCGTCTTCAGATAACGCACAATCTCCACATCGTCATCGACCACAAGGATCGACGGACGCTCGTCCTCGTCATTAACATCCTCCTGCTCGACAACGGCATCAGCAGGCACATTGCCTTCGGCATTCGGTGACAATGGATAGACGGCAGCCTGCGAAGGAGTGGCTTCGAGGTGCAGGGCATCGGCATAGCATGCATCATCGACAGGAAGCAGCACCGTAAATACCGAGCCCGTATTGCCATCCGAGCGATTGGCTGCGCTGATGAGTCCCTGATGAAGCTCCACCAGCCTGCGGCAGAAGTAAAGACCGATACCTGTACCCCATTGGAATACTCCCGTTTGCCGACGAGAGAGTTGGAAATAGCGGTCGAAGAGTTTGTCAAGTTCATTCTCGGGCAATCCGGGGCCATCGTCGGTGACACGAATCTCGACCAGACGCTCGGCATGAAGCTCCGCAGCCCTCGGGTCGCGAGCAGCAGCCTCCTTCCGTGTGATAGTGTCGAAATCCAGCACGACGTGACCTCCCGAAGGAATATACTTGATGGCATTGCCGATAAGATTGTAGATGACCTTCTCGACCTTGTCCTGATCGACCCACTGTACGAACGGCTCTTCAAGGCCATGCGAGGTGAGCGTGATGTTCTTCTCGCGGGCCTGCAGCTTGAATGTCTCAAGCACATTGTTGATCACCTGCACGAGGTCGAGGCGCTGCACTTCAAGCCGCAAGGCATCATCCTCGAGTTTGTGGAAGTCCATCATCTGGTTGACCAGGCGCAACATACGATCCACACTGCGCTGCATGATGACCAGCGTGTCGTGAGTCTCGGAAGGCAAACTCTTGTCATCGACCAGTTGGCGAAGTGGAGCTGCAATGATGGTGAGCGGTGTGCGGAATTCGTGCGAAACGTTGGCAAAGAAACTCATGTTCATCGTGTTGATGCGCTTCTCGTGCTCATGCTCACGCTTGGTCTGCAGTCGGGTCCAGCGTTCCAGACGATAGCGTTGCCACGAGGCAAAGAGATACCAGATCAGCACTAAGCCGATGAGTGCATACAGCAGCTTTGCCCACCAGGTGAGCCACAGGGCAGGAGAGATGATGATGGGGATGGTGCGCTCGGCAAGGACGTTCTGCTGACCTCCGCTCAAAACTCGGACACTGAAAGCGTAATCGCCGGCAGGGATGTTCGAGAAATAAGCCTCGTTCGACTGCATGGCATCAATCCACTGGTCGTTGAACCCTTCAAGCTTATATTGGTAGCTGAAACGCAGTCCATCGCCGAAATCAAGGGCCGAATACGAGATACTGAAATTATTCTGGTCATATCGGAGGCGCACGACATCTGACATACAGAGATTTTGGCGGATGGGTCCATCAGCCGAAGGCCGCACCAGCTGGTTGTTGACACGAAGATCCTCGAGATGGATGGATGCCTCGCTCTTGCCGCTGATGCGATCGGGGTGGAAGATGGTGAGGCCATGTTCGCCACCGAATACCAGACGACCATCGGGCAGTTTGCACGAACAGCGGTCATAGAACTCGTTGCCATTCAATCCATCACTCTTATAGTAGTTCGAGAACTTCCGTGACTTGGGGTCATAACATCCCAGGCCATGCAGCGTGCTGACCCACAGGTTGCCATGCAGGTCCTCCTCGATGCTGGCAATGTCCTGGCAAGGAGCCCCAGATATCGATTCAAGGTTGCCGCTGCTGAACTCGTAGCGCATCAGGCCATTACTCACCGTACCTATCCAAAGGTTGCCTTCACCATCCTGCCGCAAGGCACTGGGCAGGAAGACACCGCGATCGACGCATCGTTCCACGGCCGAATCGGCAATGAGTGGTGGCTCAAGTTCAGTATGCCCGAGTGAGAACATGCGCAACGCCTGGCCTTTGACCAGCGCAGCCGTGCGTCCGTCACTCAGCGGCAACAGATTGGCCATGTACGAAAGGCTGTTCGTCAGGATGTAATGCTCCTCGAAGTGGTTGTCTTCGGCACGTTTGGTGAAATAACTGTTGCTGTAGGTTCCCACACAGATGGTGTGGTCGGGAGTTTCGGCAAGAACGAGGGGCAATTCGATGGCATACTTGTCCACCAGCTTCAACTCTTCCCCCTCGGGTCGGAAACAGAACACCGTGCCCGGCATGCAGCACAACCACAGATTGCCCCGGCTGTCGAACATGCAGTAGTAGATCTGCGACACGTCGTCGAACAATCGGGTCAGATATTGCGACGAAAATTGGTGGATAAGATGTGTCTTGAGGTCGTACGATCAAAGGCCCTTAGGCTGGGTGGCTATCCAGAGGCGATGTTCCCCCTCTACGGCTACCGAAGCCACCGGCACGTCATCGAATGTTGCACGCAGGTAGTTGTCGGCGTTGAACGAACGCTCGAAGTTGCTATGCACCTCATAGCCCTTCGTGCTGCTGCAAAACCAGAGGTTCCTGCTTCGGTCGAACATGAAATGATCGACGTTGAAACGAGGTTCTTCAAAGGGGAAGCCCAGGTCGGTCTGATGCAGCAGTTCCTGCCTGTTTATGCGGTAGTCGAACATACCCATCGAGGTGCCGATCAGCAGGACGTTGGCCCTCGGAATGAAAAGCAGCGACAGCACATTGGCCTGTTTCAACCGGTCATCCCGTGTCAGGACGGGATCGGGCTCCTCCCAACGCCGCTCTCCTATATCATATAGTTTAAAGCCCTCATCGCGCAAGGCCAGCAAG
>JAEEUA010000079.1 GCA_016286775.1 Bacteroidales bacterium | reverse complement strand
TGTCACGGATTTTTTTTATTTGTTCTAACTTTATCGTAGTAGTATTTTCCTACCTCCTTGGATTATGAAACCACGAGGACTCTTGTCGGCCTGTTGCCCCATGAGGTTGTAGAGATGCCTGTCTTCCTCGGGTTCTGTAGCAATGGTCTGGATGCTTTGGGGAATAGGAATTTCCTCTTCCGACAGTTTGATGGAGAGATTCAGGTCATTTACACGATTCTGGTTCTCTTCACCAAAGAACGAGAAATCATCGAGCATACTGTTCAAGGCGTACCAGGCTTCGGGGTATAAAACGAAAGCCAGGTAAGGAATGGAGTCGATAAGACAAACACCATTTGCTTCGTTCTCGTTGCCTTCACAATGCAGGAACGTTGCCTGGCACGCAATCGAAGAGGCGAACAATACTCCCTTGCTTTCCAGTTTCCGGTTTATGCACTTTGTCAACCTTTCCTTGGCAATGTCGATGACTTCGGGATGATCCTCGATGGTCTCGGTGGCAAATGTGCGGATATTCATCGTACTCAGATTCTCGCTGATGGTTACCCAGCGATGATGCATCGGGTAGGAGATCTTCGAACCGGTGGTGATGTCGTAGATGGAGTCTGTATGATTCTCGTTATAGGCCTTGGCTACGTCAGTCGTATGGAAGTGACCGGTGAAGACGGTATGGATACCGGCATCCAACAGGCGGGCTCGCACGTTGTCGGCATCCTTGACGAGGGCATCCGACTTCAACTCGGTCTGGCTGTTGAAATGCTCGACGATGGGATGGTGCATCATGGCAATCACCTGCTTGTTGTCCTCACGGGCCTTCTGTGCCTGTTCGCAAATCCAGTTCAATGTCTTCTGCCCGATTTTACGCGAATGGGAATCGATACCGATGATGACAAGCCCCTTCACGGGTTCCGCCGCATAAGACAGGGAATTTGCGTCTCTCTTAGAACCTTGAAAGCCGAATTTCGCATAGATTGTCGCGAAGTCGTCGGCTGTAATGTTTTCGGCATGATACTTTCGGTCGCCGTCAAAGTATTGCGCATTCTCGATATAGCCGATGTCATGATTGCCGGGAACAACGTAAACCTTGATGCCTGCGTTGGTCAGTCTCGACAAGCCTTCTGCAACATATTCGTGTGACACCTTTTCTCCATCCTTTGAAATGTCACCAGGAATCAGGACAATGTCTGGTTTCTGCAAAAGTATGGAGTCGAGCATGTTTTCGAACAGACGCGCACTGAAGTCTTCAAGCTTGTGCGATGCGTCGATGTATTTATCCCATGCCGAACCTTCTTGAACGATGAGCTTTGGACTCATCACATGGAGGTCGGTAGCTACAAATATGGATATATCCTTGGCTGCAACCGTACTGCAACCAAGAATAATCAATATCGAAAATAAAAATCGTTTTAAGATAAAAAGCTTGTTCAACGACGTATGTTTTGAGGATAGAAGAAGAAAATATCATGAAACAGAAGCCAGCCAGACATTGAAGCTGGCTTCTGCTGTTATTTCTGTTCGGATGTCTCGGCAGCTGTCGTCTTGCGACGACGTCCACCGCGACGAGTGCGCTTCTTTTCGCTCGAAGAAGGTCCCATCAGTTCCATCATTTCCGGCGAGAGGGGAGGAAGCTCAATCACAGGAGCTTCTGCAACTGGCTCAACAGGGATGGCTTCTGCTTCGGAAGCTTCGACAGTAGCTTCGATTGGAGTCTCAGGCGCGGGAGCCTCGTCGTTCTTTTCAGCTTGTTCAGCTGCTGCCTGCATTGCCTGTTGCTTGCGTGCCTCTTCCTCGGCAGCTAAGCGGGCAGCCTTTTCGGCAGCAGCACGCTCGCGATCGGCACGACGCTGCTCTTCACGACGCTGCTGTTCCAGACGAGCCTGTTCTTTCCGCTCACGGTTTTCCTGTTCGCGGCGCTCCTGCTCTTCACGACGAGCCTGCTTTTCTGCATCACGACGTTCCTGTTCAAGGCGAGCCTGCTCCTTGCGTTCCTGTTCCTGTCGCTGCTTTTCGTACTCCTTCTTCTGCTGCTCAAGCTTGTCGCTGCGACGTTCACGCCGATCTCCTGGACGGAATCCTTCGACCCAAAGCGCCAAAGGCTTGTCGATCTGTACGGTTTTGCGCATCTGAACGTCCTGCATCCACTGACGTCCAGCAGCCAAGGTCAGGAAATGGTATTGACGCGTATAGAGGTCGAGCAGCTTCAGGTCGTCCATGGTGAGAACCATCGGGCGTTGTGGCTCATACACTGCACGCCATTCTTCATCACTTATGTCATTGGTGCGCTGAAGGTCGTCGCACATGCCCAAAGAACGGATGGCTACGGATGCATCGTTGGTCAGCAGCAGCACCTTCTTGCCTTGGGCAAAGAGTTCTACTGTGCGTCGGATGATGGCAGGGTCGGCAAACGAGGAATGATGGCTCTCCGAACCGATGCCTTCGATACGAAGACGGTTCTCCTTCTGCTGAAACAGCATGAGTCGTTTGGCCAGGCGTGCTGCCACGTTCAGACAGAGGGCGGGATCTTTCCAGTCGGCCAGCTTATAATCTGTGGGCTCCTGCATGGTCGCAAAGCGATCGACCTCTTCGTAGGTTTCGCTCATGATCATAAACTTGCCACCGATCTTCTTGCACATCTTGGAAATAAATTCCAGCTGACGTTCGAACATCAGTCGTGCATTGACACGTGGGTCGGAATGGCTCGATGTATGACCGACAAGAAGCTCCAACCAGATGTTGGTGTCCGAAAGTACGATGTCGTAATCGAGCACGTTCGAGATGATGGCCTCGAAGATGAGGTTTCGTTCGAATGCCTCTTCGTAGGTGAGCTGCTGTATCTGTTGGTCACTGAGCAACGGAATATAACCGCCTGAGTTGGCAAGGTCGCAGAAGTCGCGGATGACCAGATTGGTCGGCATCTTCGGTATAGGCTTCACCGCTGGTTTCTCAGCAGGCTTCTCAGCCTCTTTGGCGACTTCCTTCTTGCTGGCCTTCTCAGGCTTCTTTTCTGCCGTCTTGTTTTCTACTGCGGGCTCCTCATTCTTGATTTCTGGAGAAGCCTCATTTATTGTCTCTTCTTTTGCCTCCGGGGCAACTACCTTCTTGCGGGAGCGGGTGACCTTCTTTTTCTTAGGGGCCGCATCAACCGCAGGCTGAACCTTTTCAGCATCCACGGGTGCTTCAACGGAGGCGATTGTATTGTTCTGTTCTTCCATTTAAATTGTTATAGAATGTGCAATCAAAACTAAATCGCGGCGCAAAGTTACTGTTATTTTTGTTTCTGTGCAACAATAATGCCTATTTTTGCTTTCAATCGGTTCAAAAATCTTTAGTAGAACTGTCAATTGGGTGCTAAATATTACAAAATCCAGTCTTTTATGACTAAAAACAAGCCCTATATTTCCGTATTTGGACAAATTATCGTAAATTTGCGCCAAAATATCTATTTTGAAAGTCAAGTGATAAACTATGTTGGATAAAAATTGCAAGATTTATGTGGCGGGACATCGTGGTCTCGTTGGTTCTGCCATCTGGAATAATCTGTTGTCACGAGGATATACAAATCTTGTGGGGCGTACTCACAAGGAACTGGATCTGACTGACCAGCTGGCTGTGCGCCGATTCTTTGATGAGGAAAGGCCGGACGCCGTGGTTCTGGCTGCTGCTTTTGTAGGTGGCATCATGGCTAATTCGCTGTATCGTGCCGATTTCATCATGATGAATATGAAGATCCAGTGCAACGTCATCTCTGAGGCATACGCGCATGGCGTCAAGAAACTCCTTTTCTTGGGTTCTACCTGCATCTATCCAAAGAATGCACCCCAGCCCATGAAGGAGGACTGCCTGCTGACGTCTCCTCTTGAATACACCAACGAGGAATATGCCATTGCCAAGATTGCCGGACTGAAGATGTGTGAGTCATATAACCTGCAGTATGGTACCAACTATATTGCTGTAATGCCTACCAACCTGTATGGCCCTAACGACAACTTTCACCTCGAGAATTCTCATGTCATGCCGGCTATGATGCGCAAGGTCTATCTGTCCAAGCTCATCAACGACAACGACTGGGTGTCCATTCGCAAGGATCTGGCCATTCGTCCTGTAGGTGCTACTATACCCGAAAAGGATGGGAAGGTGCGTTATGAAATCGATGAAACTTCGGACGAATCCGTTATCCGCAAGGTGCTGGCCTGGTATGGCATCGAGGACAACAAGGTAACCCTTTGGGGAACGGGCACTCCGCTGCGCGAGTTCCTTTGGAGCGAGGACATGGCCGATGCCTCTGTTCATGTGCTTCTCAATGTGGATTTCAGCGACATTATCGGTATCGAGCGCTATTCTTCGGTCCACTATGGAGCAACTACCGATGGCGCTGTCGATCGCAATCATTCGGCGGGCCGTGGCGGTGCCATTCCTTCGCTGGGAGAGATACGCAACTGCCACATCAATGTGGGTACCGGTAAGGAACTGACCATTCGTGAACTCTCGGAACTGGTGGTAAAGGCCGTTGGTTTCGAAGGAACAGTAGAGTTTGACGCATCCAAGCCAGATGGAACGATGCGCAAGCTCATCGATGTGTCCAAACTGCATTCTCTGGGATGGACCCACAAGGTGGAGATCGAAGAGGGTGTCCAAAAGTTGTTTGACTGGTACAAAAAATCTATCGAATAAGTATTCTTTAATCAATAGCAAAATAACATGTCAGAAAGAAACGTTGCCCTTATCACGGGCGTTACCGGTCAGGACGGTTCCTATCTTTCAGAGTTCCTTATCAGCAAGGGTTATGAAGTGCACGGCATTATCCGTCGCAGTTCTGTTGACTATCGTGAGCGTATTGCCCACCTCGAAGGTCATCCGCAGTTCCACCTTCATTATGGAGATATGGGCGACTCGATGAGTCTGGTAAAGGTCATCGACAAGGTTCAGCCTACCGAAATCTATAACCTTGCTGCACAAAGCCATGTACAGGTTAGTTTTGATGCACCCGAGTTTACGGCCGATGTAGATGCCACGGGTGTGCTTCGCGTACTTGAGGCTGTTCGAGCCAATCATCTGGAGAAGTCCTGCCGTATCTATCAGGCTTCTACCTCCGAGCTTTATGGCAAGGTGGAGGAGGTGCCTCAGAACGAAAACACTCCCTTCCATCCCTATTCACCTTACGCTGTGGCCAAGCTGTATGGCTTCTGGATTGTGAAGGAATATCGTGAGGCTTACAACATGTTTTGCTGTTCGGGCATTCTCTTCAACCACGAGTCGGAGCGTCGTGGCGAAACCTTCGTAACCCGCAAGATTACGCTTGCAGCCGCTCGTATAGCCCAGGGCAAGCAGCGTCGCCTCTATCTTGGCAACCTTTCCAGCCTTCGCGACTGGGGCTATGCCAAGGATTATGTCGAGTGCATGTGGCTCATCCTTCAGCACGACAAGCCCGAGGATTTCGTAATCGCAACCGGCGTCCAGCATTCGGTTCGTGAGTTCTGCTACTATGCATTCAAGGCTGCAGGTATGGAACTTGAGTTCCATGGTGAAGGTCTCGACGAGAAGGGCGTTTGTGTTGCCGGTCCAGCCGACCTTGTCGGCAAGACGCTTGTTGAAGTGAGTCCGGATTTCTACCGTCCGACGGATGTGGTGAACCTCTGGGGCGATCCTTCGAAGGCAAAGCGCGAACTGGGCTGGAATCCGACAAAGACCACGTTCGAACAGCTTGTCAAGATCATGGTGAAGCACGATATGGAGAAGGTCGCAGCCGAACATGTCGCTTCTGTCATGCGCACCAACCTTGCCGAATTTCTGGAGAAGGGCGTCGTCAAATAAAACAGGATACAGAACCATTGAGAGTACTACACTACATACCTTCCATGTCCCGACAGGATGGAGGCACAAGCATGTATATGCAGCAGCTGTCTGATTCGCTGGGAGGAATGTTGGAATTGCATATCGTGGCGCACCGAGCTCAGGACGAGCTGCCGGTGCGTCACGCGCAAATGCATTATCTTTCCCGTACCTGGAAGGTGTGGCGTGTACGTGCCGATTATCTGAAGCTGCTCGACGAAATTCGTCCTGATGTGGTTCATGTCAACTGTTGCTGGCAGCCCTATTTCGCTTATGCAGCAATATGGGCGAAGGAAGCGGGTTTCCCTGTCGTCCTGTCGCCTCATGGCATGCTGGAACCATGGATCGTTGGACGTCATTACTGGACCCGAAAGGTTCCTTCGTTGCTCGTCTATCAGCGAAGGGCGCTGTTTGCAGCAGATGTTGTCCATGCTACCGCAGAAAGTGAGAGGCAGCATATCGAAGCTATTGGGCAATACTGTTCACTCCTGTCCGAATGGCATCCTCGTATTCAGGTAATCGGTAATGGGATTGACGTCGGAAGCATAGAGATGAAGACAAGCTGGCACAGGTCCCGGAAACTGCTGTTCCTGAGTCGTGTGCATCCGAAGAAGGGCATTGACATGTTGCTGCAGGCTTTTTCGGACTTGCAGAAGGACCATGGCCCGCTGAGCGGCTATACGCTCCTGATAGCTGGAGACGGTGACCCTTCGTATGTGAACGGCCTCAAATCGAACTGCAAAAGCTTGGGTGTGGAACCTCATGTCGAATGGCTTGGAGGTGTTTACGGTGACAGAAAATGGGCCTTGTATCGGGAGGCCGATCTTTTCATACTTCCTACGCATTCGGAAAACTTTGGCATCGTAGTTGCCGAAGCATTGGCATCCGGTACTCCCGTCTTGACAACAAAAGGCACCCCCTGGGATTTGCTCAATAAGGAGCAGTGCGGTTGGTGTGTGGATGTGACGTTGGATGCTATCAAATCTGCCTTGTTATCCTTTGTAAATACTGATGAGGACAAACTGCAGCAGATGGGACTTCGAGGAAGAAGACTGGTCGAAGAGAATTATGATATTCGTGAGATTGCAGGCGATTTTGTAAAAATGTATGAGTCGTTATGGTGTTGACACAAGAGACTTTTGAAATGATGATACTGGCAGCTCCGTTTGCTGTCATTGCCTTAGCCGCGCTCACTCTCCTTCTGCTGCTTTTCCGCAAGTGGTCTGCAGCATTGATTATGGCGTTTCTGACCTTGCTTCTCAATGGCTGGACCGAACAGATACCGCTTCATATCCCGAAGGAGGTTCCTGCCTCAAAGCCCGCTGGGACGCTGAGAATCTTGGATTTTAATATTTGTGGGAAGGTTGAGTTTGCACCTCTTCATGGTGCTCCATTCATCGATTATGTGAAGAATCTGGATGCCGACCTCCTGTTCCTGCCAGAGAATACGCCTGGCACGGCACATGGATTCGAAAGGATGCTGCGGAAAGAATATCCCTACAGTCTTCATGATTTCCCGGATTTCGAGAAGTTGTCGGTCGTATATGCCGACCTGACGATCTACAGCCGGTATCCCTTGAGCAATTTCAAGACATACAATCTCAACAAGGAGCAGATCAAGCGGGATCATCCGTATCTTGATGAAGAAAGTGTGGATTTTATCGGCAGTTACATGATTGTCTATGAGGCCACAGCAGATATCGATGGAACTCCTGTTACGCTGGTTCATGTTCACCTTCGTACCAATTCATATGATTCGGCCAAGAACAATGGAAAGGGGAAACGGCAGAAGGTGCATAATATCTACGAAAATCTGCAGTTTGGATACGCTTATCGGGGTGAAGAGTCCAAAGTGATAGCCGATTCGCTCCGAAATTGTCCGAATCCGCTTGTCGTCTGTGGCGATTTCAATGATTTAAGTGGGGCCAAGTGCATAAGGACTATTCAGCATTGTCGCGACAAGAATATCAATGCTGAACATCGTGACCGCCTGAACGATGCCTGGTGGCGTGGGGGCTGTGGATTCGGTTTTACATTCGTGGACCAGCATCTGCATCTCCGTTTGGACCATATCCTCTATTCCAAGGAGTTTGAACTGCAGGCGGTGAAGGTCGATACAGTTTACTATTCCGATCATCGTCCACTGATTGCTGATTTCAAGTTCAATCCGTAGTACCGACAAATCAAAAGACATTTAGAAAACCACCTGTGCCCAGACTCCAGCGGAGAAGAGAGCACAGGTGGTTATGATTATGCTGGGCATCCGATTGACGGATGGGAAGCGGTGCGTTTAGCGGATGTCAATAACCTCGACCTGATCCTTGTCGTTGTATTCCAGATTCTCACCGGCCATACCCCAGATGAAGGTATAGAAATAGGTGCCGGCGGCAGCGTGGATGGACCATTCGGGGCTCATGATAGCCTGCTCGTTGTGGAGCCATACGTTGCGGCTCTCCTGGGGTTCACCCATCACGTGGTCGATGGTCTGGCCCTCGGGCAGGTTGAAGTAGTAGTAAGCTTCCACACGACGGCCGTGAAGATGAGGAGGCATGGTATTCCAGACGGCACCGGGTTCAAGCTGGGTCAGACCCATCTGCAGCTGGCAGGGACCTTCCTCCAGCACGTCGTTTACGATAAGCTTGTAGATGGTACGACCATTGGCCTCCTCCTTGGTTCCTACTGGACCCCATACTGAAGCCTTCAGTGACTGAACCTTGCCGTTCTTGCGGCCATCCAGGGTAATCCACTGATTCTTGAATTTCTTATGTGCAGTAGCCGAGTTGAGGTAGAATTTGGCAGGATTGGACGGATCGTTGCTCTTGAACGATACTTCCTTGTTCTCACGTCCAACATAGAGTGCCTCCTTGGGACCAAGAGGGTACTGCACGCCATCGACGATGACGACACCGGCACCCTGGCCGCAGTTGATCACGCCAAGCTCGCGGTTGTAGAGGAAGTAGTCCTGCTTCAGGAAGACATCGCGAATCTCCTGTGTCACCTCCAGCTTGAGTTCCTTCGTTACGGGCATGGCACCGCCGAAGATGAAGCGGTCGTACATCGAGTAGGTGAGGTTGATCTCGTCAGCCACCATGACCTTCTCCATTACGAAGCGCTCGCGCAGGGTCTTCGTGTCGTAATGCTTCACGTCGTCGGGATGGCAGGCTATCTGCTTGGTCATGTGGATTTGTGCATTGGCGCCCATGGCAAGCATTGCCAATGCGCCCAAAAGAATCATTTTCTTCATAATTTCTATTTGTTTGGATTTTGGTCTTGGTTTTATATTCCGGGATACCGGTATATCGGGATATCGGTATATCGTAATTCCGGTATCACGGTATCACGAAATGCCGGTATTGCGGAGATTATTTAGCTTTCTCGGCCTTGGTGAGTCGCATGCGGTTCCAAACCACCATACCCAGGGTGAGGATGGTGAGGATGGCAGCACCAATGAACTTGAGATACTTCACACAGGCATAAATAAGTGTGGAAAGCGGACTCGACGCAAAGTCAAGCGCGCCAGCCTGGAATCCGGCAGGTACCTGAACAGTCTTGTCGTCGGGATGAATTGCAGCTACGGTATGAGCAGCGCTGGTGAAGTCACCTGCCATCCATGTGACGAAGTAAAGGCCTACAGCCATCATGATCAGTCCGACGATGAACGAGCGAAGCACGTTGCCATTTGTGTAGGGCAGGATCATTACGAATACGTAGAACATGCCAGCCAATGAAGCCAGTGGCAGGAATTCGTTGCCAGGAAGGACAACGGCCAGAACGAGGGTTACGGGGATGAGCAGCAGCGAAACAACCAAGGTTGTCGGATGGCCGATAACGAGGGCTGGAGACATGCCGATGTAGAGTTCCTTGTCTTCGCCGAACTTCTGGGCAATCAGTCCCTTGGTTGCTTCGGCAATGGGCTTCAGACCTTCGATGAAGAGGCTCGTGATGCGAGGAATCAGCTCCATCACTGCACCCATCTTGATGCCGATCTGGAGGGTCTTGGGAATATTGGCAACCACTTCGTCCCAGTCCTTGCAGGCCAGGCAGCCGATAATGATGCCGATGAGAACACCGAGAAACAATGGTTCGCCGAAGAGGCCGAACTTCTTCTTCATGCCTTCCGAGTCAATCTGTACCTTGTTGATGCCCGGGATGTAGTCAAGCACCTTGTTGATGGCTACGGCAAAGGGCATGAAACCTTGGCAGAATGGCTGGGGAATGGAGATGCCGTCCATTCCGGGATAGAACTTCTGGAATTTCTTGGCCGTCAGGTCAGCAAGTACGAGGGTGATGATGTAGCAGATTACTGCTGCGAAGAATCCCCAGGCCACCGAGTCGGTCATGAAGTAGCACACGGCGCCGATGAACGCAAAGTGCCAGTAGTTCCACAGGTCGATATTCACCGTGCGGGTGCAGCCCAATAGCAGGAGCACGAGGTTCACACCGAGGCAGACGGGAATGATAAACGAGCCCACCAACGTATTGTAGGCTACAGAAGCGGCAGCGGGCCAGCCCATGTCAAACACACCCAGTTCAAGGTTGTAGATTTCCACCACCTTCGACAAGGCAGGCGACATCGTATCGACCAGAAGGGCGGTGATAATGCTCAAACCTACGAAGCCGACACCTACCAGCAGGCCACTTTTCAGTGCCTTGGAGAAAGGAATTTTGATGCAGACGCCAAGAATCGTGAAGATGATAGGCATCATCACAGCTGCGCCTAATCCGATAATGTAACTAAAAACTGCTTCCATTTATGTTATAAGATTGATTGGTTGTTTGGCTTACAAAATGCGGGGCAAAGATAAACAAAAAAAATCAATGCGCCAAATTTTATCCCAATATTTCTTTTGTTATAGGGTCGAAATTAACTGCAAAATCGAAATTTGGGGCATTAAAATTCAAATTTCGGCTTTTTTGTTTGGAACATTCGCGGAAAATCTGTATCTTTGCGGCCAAATAGAATAAAAAACTACTGACTGCACTGTTGCAGTCCAAAAAGAGTAAATGGAAGAAAATAATAATCAACAACACGATCGAATCATCAAGGTGAACATCGACGAAGAGATGCGCACCAGCTATATCAATTATTCGATGTCTGTCATCGTTGCACGTGCTTTGCCTGATGTGCGCGATGGTTTTAAGCCGGTTCATCGCCGTGTGCTTTACATGATGGGTGAAACCGGTAATACTTATGACAAACCTACCCGTAAGTGTGCCCGCATCGTGGGTGATGTGCTTGGCAAGCTGCATCCCCATGGCGACTCATCGGTCTATGGCGCTCTTGTTCGTATGGCACAACCTTGGAATATGCGTTATCTGCAGGTCGATGGCCAGGGTAACTTCGGTTCGGTTGACGGTGATGGCGCAGCTGCCTATCGTTACACGGAAGCCCGTCTCTCCAGAATCTCCGAGGAGATGCTCCGTGACATCGACAAGGATACTGTCGATCGCATGCCTAACTTCGATGGCACGCTCATGGAGCCCAAGGTGCTCCCTACCCGCATTCCTACGCTTCTCGTCAATGGTGCAAATGGCATTGCCGTGGGTATGGCTACCAATATGCCCACCCATAACCTTTCGGAGTGTATCGATGGTATCTGTGCTTATATCGACAATCGAGACATCACCATCGAGGAGCTCATGCAGTATATCAAGGCTCCCGATTTCCCGACAGGCGGTATCATCTATGGTTACGATGGCGTCCGACAGGCTTACGAGACCGGTCGCGGCAAGGTCGTTATCCGTTCCAAGGCTGAAATCGAGAGTGAAGGACAGCACGACCGCATCATCGTCACCGAAATCCCTTATGGAGTCAACAAGGCGGAACTTATCAGGCATATCGCACAGCTTGCCGACGAGAAGAAGATCGAAGGCATTGCCAACGTCAACGACGAGTCCGATCGCCAGGGTATGCGCATCGTAATTGACTTGAAGAAGGATGTCAATTCAAACGTTGTCCTCAACAAGCTCAACAAGATGACTGAGCTGCAGGCTAACTTCTCGGTCAACAACATTGCCCTTGTCCCCATTCCTGGACATCCTGAGGCGCTGGGAATGCCGAAGCTTCTCAACCTGAAGGAACTCATTGAGTATTTTGTTGCCCATCGTCATGAGGTGGTCATCCGCCGCACCAAGTTTGATCTTTCCGAGGCCGAGAAGAAGGCCCACATTCTGGAGGGACTCATCATCGCCTGTGACAATATTGACGAAGTGGTTCATATCATTCGCAATAGTCGCACCCCGGTTGATGCCCAGCGCAACTTGGAGGCAAGATTCCAGATCGACGAACTGCAGTCGAAGGCCATTGTCGATATGCGCCTCTCTCAGCTCACCGGTCTTCGCATCGAGGAGTTGAAGCAGCAATATGAGGATCTTCTCAAGCTGATCGAGTACTACAAGCAGATTCTTGCCGACGAGGCACTCTGCATGAAGGTTGTCCGTGATGAACTCATCGAAATCAAGGAAAAATATGGCGACGAACGTCGTACGGTAATTGACTATCGTGGAGCGCAGTTCAATGCCGAAGACTTTATCCCCAACGACGATGTTGTCATTACCATCAGTCACATGGGCTACATCAAGCGTACCAAGCTCTCCGACATCAAGGCTCAAAGTCGTGGCGGTGTAGGCTCGAAGGGTGCGGGTACACGCGACTCGGATTTCATCGAGTACATGTATGCCGCCAAGAACCACAATTGGCTCATGTTCTTCACCGAACAGGGCCAGGCATTCTGGATGAAGGTTTACGACATTCCTGAGGCTGCCAAGAACCAGAAGGGCCGTGCCATCCAGAACATTCTCAATGTCAACGAGAACAACCGTATCACGGCGTTCCTCAAGGTCGAGACCTTTGCGGATGCTGATTTCAACGATACGCATTATCTCGTATTCGCTACCAAGAACGGCACTGTCAAGAAGACCAAGCTTGCAGCCTATAGTCGTCCGCGTGCCAATGGTATCAATGCCATCAATCTTGCCGAGGGCGACAAGGTTGTCAGCGTAGTGATGACCGATGGACAGGATCATCTGATCATGGCCAACCGCAATGGTCGTGCCATCACCTTCGGCGAGGATAAGGTTCGTATGATGGGTCGTGTCGCAACCGGTGTTCGAGGTATGCGCCTCGATGGTGGCGATGACGAATGCATCGGAATGATTGCGGTCAAGTATCCGGGCATCGTTCTGGGTCAGTCAGAAGGCAGCGATATTCCTGCAGATGATGACGACAATGCTGCTCCGGACACCGAGATTACACTCGACAACCTCTTCGATATGCCTGAAGAAGTGGAGGAAACTCCTGCAGACGAGAGCGAAGAACCATCTATAGCACCACAGGATGTCGAGAATCCTTTAAACTATTCGATCCTTGTCGTGTCAGAAAAGGGGTACGGAAAGCGAAGCTACGTCTATGACTACCGTATTACCAATCGCGGTGGAAAGGGTGTCAAGACACTCTCCATCACCGAAAAGACCGGCCCGCTCATTGCCATCAAGCTTGTCAACGATGAGAATGACCTCATGATCATCAACAAGTCGGGCATCGTCATTCGCATGAACTGCAAGTACGATCCAGAGAAGAACCAGGGCATCCGCATCATGGGCCGTGCCGCTCAGGGTGTCAAGCTCATCGACCTCACCAAGAAGAACGATAGCATCGCCAGCGTCTGCAAGGTGCTTACCGACAAGGAGGAAGAGGAGATCGAGATTGAGGCTACCGAGCAGTCCGACGACAACGGTATCGAAACTGCATCCCCCGAAACTCCAGCAAATGTAGATCCGAATCAAGAATAATCACTACACATTTTAAAATTATTATTACTATGAAGAAATTCATTCTATCTCTACTCGCTATCGGTCTGTGCGCCGGTACAGTCGTTGCCCAGGAGCTCTCGAAAGAGGAGCAGAAGGCCATCAAGGAACAGCAGAAGGTTATCACAACCCTCCTTAAGGATGCCGAAAAGGCCGCTAAGCTTCCCGAGGACGCTATGGGTCAGGTTGACATTGAGAAGGCAAAGGGCATCAATTTCGATGCTGCTCGCAGTTTGGTTGAGCAGGCTCTTGCCAATCCCCAGGCTGGCACTATGCTTGGCGAAATCAAGCGTATCGCCGGTTTGATCGAGTACAACCAGTCTAAGGTCGTTCTCGTCGATGCACAGAACAACGATCAGACTGCACTCAACACCCTCTTCAGCAACTGTGGCAAGGGCTTCCAGCTTTTCCAGGAGGCTTGGGATGCATTCGCTACTCCTGATGCCAAGGGTAAGGTGAACACCAAGTTCAACGATGACATGGCTGCCAAGGCCTACGAGCTCTTCTCGATGTCCAACGGTCTTGCCAACTGTGGCTTCACCGCCTACAATCAGAAGGATTGGGCTAATGCTGCCAAGTTCTTCGAACTCGCTTCGGGTGGCGCCGAGTCTGCTATCCTCGAGGCTGCTGCCAAGAAGAACCCAATCGCCCTGGCCGATCTTGAGAAGTATAAGAACGACTCTGTGAAGTATCAGAACCTCCTCTATGCCGGTTCTTGCTACAGCGAGGTGGACAAGATGAAGTCCATCGATGTCTTCAAGCAGCTCATCGGCAAGAACACTCCTCAGGTGCCTGTTTATTCTTCTATCGTAGGTGAGTATGCTCAGCTCAAGGATACCGCCAACATGATCACCTGGCTCCAGAAGGGTATGGAAGCTCTCCCCAGCGAGAACTACTTCAGCTCGAACCTCTTCAGCATCTACCTCGATCGCAATGACCTCGACGGTGCTATCAACGCCATGAAGGCCAGCCTCAATGCTAACCCCAACAACGCAGGTACCCTCACGATCATCGCACGCCTCTTCACTCAGAAGGGTGAGACCGAAACTGCCAAGGAGTATTTCGACAAGGCACTTGCCATCGACCCCATGAACCTCGATGCTAACCTCTACTACGGCTACACCTGGCTCGTAGAGATGGAGCAGGGCGAGAGCGAGATGCTCAAGAACCATGCTCGTGAGGCTGAGATTGATGCATTCTCGAACGAGAAGATGGAGAAGGCTCTCCCATTGCTCCGCAATGCCTTCAAGGCCGATGCCAACCACGAGAACAACGATATCCCGAACCTTCTGATGCAGGTTCTCTATCGTAAGTTCGCTCCTACCAAAGCCGCTAACCGTCAGGCCCTCATCGACGAGTACAATGAGGTGGCCGATGCATACGGTCGTCCACGTAAGGAATAATAAATGAAAAGATTTCTAAGTCTATTTATTCTCATCATCATTAACTTGGGTCTTCTGCATGCCGAAGAGGCACAGCAGGAGACCCCTGTTCTCACTAAGGCACTCCGCGACACGATTCAGG
>JAEEUA010000302.1 GCA_016286775.1 Bacteroidales bacterium | reverse complement strand
CTGGTGGAAGCGCGACCTCGACGACAACAGCTCCGCTTGGGATATGCCTGAAGTTGTCATGAACGCTACTCCTGCCGTTCGTCAGTGGTACAAGGATGGTGGTAGCCTCCTCCTCTGGGCTCATGCTACTCCTTACATCGGCACCCTCGGTCGTCTCGAAATGGATATGCTCAAGAACAACGACAATGCCATCAACACCGCTCCTGGCGGCTACAATCCCGATGTGTGGAAGATGGCCTGCATGCTCAACTGCGGCGGTTTCGTCAAGGACTACTCTACCCATGCTGTTTACCGTGGACTCGATGTGGAGGACAACGGCACCACCAAGCTCATCGCCTTCAAAGGTGCCGGTTGGACTGAGGACCACAACTGCCTCTTCTTCAACATCCCATCAGTCCTCACCGGACTGGGCAACCAGGATGAGGCCTGCCTCACCCAGCTCAACAATATGTACGGCATCTACCCGATTGGCACTTGGGACAGCCAGATCTGGTGGGTTAGCCAGCTCAACGTCTGGGAGGCTCAGCCGGGTAACACCGAGTTCCAGGGTACCGTGATCTGCGTCGGCAATGGTGGTCTCAACTTCTCAATGAAGAACGACGATGGCACTCCTGACATCAGCGCTCATCCAAAGAACAACGCTTATCAGGATAACATCCTCACCTTCGCCAAGAACGCCCTTGAGTACCTCAAGACCCGTTAATTCTTCTTCCCAATAATACTATTTGAGGGCGGACGCGAGTGCGCCCGCCCTCAAAATCATTTATGTGGTTCCGGTTTTTCGGAATGCCGTAATACCGTTATATCGTTATACCGGAATAACGAAATGCCGAAATACCGAAATACCGGAAAATTGGAATAATTTAGCCTCAAAACTCACAAATTAACATGAAATTCCCCATCCTTTCCCTCGCAGCAGCATTGCTCATCGCACCCGTTTTCACCTCGTGCGGCTCTGACGACCCCTTCGAAGACTCCTTCAAGCCCAATCCCAACAATCCCAATCCCTCGGGCGGTGGCGAAAACCCCTCGGGCGGCGGTGGTGAAAATCCGTCAGGCGGTGGCACTTCATCTTCCAGCTACAGCGAACTCTATCGCCCCCAGATTCATTACACCCCTGCCAAGAACTGGGTCAACGACCCCAACGGCATGGTTTATGTCGACGGCACCTGGCATCTGTTCTACCAGTACAACCCCTACGGCAACGGTTGGGGCAACATGAGCTGGGGACACGCCACCTCCACCGACCTCGTGCATTGGGCAGAACAGCCCACAGCCCTTGTGCCCGATGCCCTGGGTGACATCTTTTCCGGCTCGGCCGTCTATGATGCCGACAATACTGCTGGTTTCGGCAAGGGAGCCATAGTCGCCCTCTATACCGCAGCAGGCACTCATCAACAGCAGGCTTTGGCCTACAGTACCGATGGCGGCAAGACGTTCACCAAGTACGATGGCAATCCCATCATCGCCAACACCACGCGTGGCGACTTCCGCGACCCCAAGGTCTTCTGGCATGCCGAGACGAAGCGTTGGGTCATGAGCCTGGCTTTGGGTTGGGAGTACGGCATCCAGTTCTGGACCTCCACCGACTTAACCCATTGGCGCGAGGCCAGCACCTTCACCACCGAGGTAGGCCGCTGCAAGCGCGGACAGTGGGAGTGCCCCGACCTGCTCCGCATGAACTACAACGGTCAGGAGAAGTGGGTGCTCATCGTCAGCGTCAACCCAGGCGGCCCCGTGATTGGTAGCGGCACCATGTACTTTGTCGGCGACTTCGACGGCGAAAAGTTCACGGCCGACGACCTTAGTTATCCCCTCTGGCTCGACTATGGCCTTGACAACTATGCGGGTGTCACCTGGAGCAATACTTCCGACGGACGCATTATCCTCATCGGATGGATGAACAACTGGTCCTATTCCGGCGACGTGCCTTGTGATCCTTGGCGCTCGGCATTTACTCTGCCTCGCGAACTCAGCCTCGTCGATTATCAGGGCAAGCCTGTGCTCGCCAGCCGTCCTGTGAAGGAACTCGATAAGCTGGCCGGCGAATGGTCCACACTCGCCACATCAGGTGGCAGCATCAATGCCCCGAGTGCCTATCGTCTGCAGGTTACCCTCGATGCCACCGTTGCCAACGTTATCTCCTTGGGCAATAGCAAGAAGGAAGCCTACGAACTCACCTATAGTCCGTCGGCAGGAAGCCTTATCGCTCGTCGCAACAGCAAAACAGGCGCAGCCACGTTCAACGGCAGCTTCGCCATCCCTTCAGTCACAAGTTCGCTGAGCAGCACGGGTAATGAACTGGTTCTCGACATCTACGTCGATCAGTCCTCTGTCGAAATCTTCACGGGCAATGGTTCGATGGCAATGACCAACCTCGTGTTCCCGTCTGCCATCTACGATCAGGTCACTCTGAGCCAACCCGCGAAAGAGGTACGCTATCAGGCGTTCTCTTCAATGTGGAAATAAGACCCTCTCTAATCCCCCTGCTTAGGGGGAGGACCGATGGATCCCAATTCCTCCCCCTAAGCAGGGGGAATGAGGGGGTCCTCTCGGGGCTCCACATGCACCGCGATGTGCGTCTCTTCCCCATAATGGCTTCGTAGTAGTTCCTCTACTTGCGAAGCCTTTTCGTGTGCCTCGCGCAGGGAGAGGTCACCATCCATAAGGATGTGCAGTTCGATGGCATAATGGTTGCCGATGCGGCGTGTGCGCAGGTCATGCGGTTCCGATACACCCGGTACCGAGGCGGCCAGTCGAAGGATTTCGGCCTCCACCTCGTCGGGCAATGACTGCTCCATCAGGTCACCGATGCCGACTCGAAGCAGGTTAAGCGACACCTCCACGATGAAGAGGCCCACGATGACCGAAGCCACAGGGTCGAGCACCGTCCAGCGTTTGCCCAGGAAGATGGCACCCCCGATGCCGATGGCCGTACCCACCGACGAGAGCGCATCGCTGCGGTGATGCCAGGCATTGGCCTCCACGGCTTGCGAATGGAGCTGGCGTGCCTTCACCATCGAATAGCGGAAGGTGGCTTCCTTGAGCACGATCGACAGCAGGGCAGCCCATAGCGCCAGCATCCCGGGAGCCTCCAGTTGTGCACCATTGG